>NZ_WTKW01000089.1:0-13486 GCF_011378745.1 Pseudoalteromonas sp. Z1A6 | reverse complement strand
TTGGAGTAAATAAATACAACAGCACTGCAAGCAGTGCTGTTGTAAAAAAAGCCGTTTTTATTATAAAACTAAACTTTTTATTTAGCGGCGGTAACATCAAAACGACCCGATTTTGAGTGCGCTTTAATACTTAAATCATACATAGATTCAGCATAAGCCGATGGCACTACAAAGCTGCCAGATGCAGTAGCCTTAACTTTGTAAGTCAGCTCAGTCATGCTATCGCCAAAGCTGCCATACAATATAACGCGATCCTCTCGTATATCTTTATAGTCAGAGGTCCAGCGGTTATAGCTATTGCGAACGCTGTCTCTGAGCACTTCAAAGCCACCAGGTAGCAAATCAATAACAGCAACATCCGAAATATTTTTACCCGTTGTACTACGCACTCGTAATACAACGTTTAGCTCTTGACCTTGAACAGCGGTGGTTACAATATTACCTTTATCGTCTTGGTATTCTCTGACAACTTCTAAACCATTACTTAATGACTTTTGTGGCACGTTTGTATCAAAACCAGCTTGGCTCATCATGTAAAATGAGCGAGGTGGCGCTAATACATCAAGCGTTTTAACGTCATTTAAAAACGAGGCTTTAGGATAAGGTGCATAAGTTACGTCTAATGCCTTTTTATCTGCCTTTGTCGTTGTTGCCATTATTTTTACATCTTCAGGCTGGGCTTGTGATAACGCAACTTTTGAGTATGCCGTCATAGCAAGTACAGACCAAGCAGACGACAACGTGTTGTAGTCTCCTTTAAAAATAGGGTCAACTACAGTAAACAAATCATCTTTAGTTAACTGCTTTAAGCGAGCAGGAAAATGTTTTGATAACAAATAAATATACTGTCCGTCGTGAGCTAGACGAGAGTCGTAAGCGCCCCAATTATCGTGTTGCGTATTTTGCCCAATTTTATAGCTATTGATCAGTGCTTGCGCTTTATCGCTTGCACGTAATAGCTGATAAGTTGCGCCCATAAACGCGGACGTTATATCTTGCTGCCATATTTTGCTATTACTCGCATTTACGCTTTTTTCTAAATCAGATAAGTAATTAGTTGTTACCTCACCTTGTCGTGTTAGCAAATAAATAGCATAAGCGCGGTTTCTGTCATTCGTCTCTAAAGATCCGCTCGCTATACTGCGCACACCTTCAAAACCACTGTTCCACATATCATAAGGTATTGCGACGCCCGCTTCTTTTGCATCTAATAAAAAATGCATAACATAAAGAGAAGAATAAATAGATGCACTAGAATTACCCGGCCATAACATAAATCTACCATCAGGTAACTGACGTTGACGAAGGGTGTCTATTAAGTTGTTTATACGCTCATGTTTATAAGATACGTCGCCCATATAACTTGGGTGTTCTAAATAACTCAGCACCGGAAACACACTACTCACCACTTGCTCGGTACACATATGAGGAAAGTTATCTAAATAACTAATAAGACCATCAACAAGGGCTAACGGGCTTTGTGAAGCGGTAATATTATTTTGTGCTAAATTAGCATATAGCTGTCTCGAAACCGCTATTTCTTTTTTACCTGATTCACTAAAGCCACTTTCAAAACTACTAACAAATGCAACCGCAGGGCGTACACTTAACGTAGCCGTACGTTGGCTAACATTGTCACCCGACAGCGCAGTAAATGTAATTGATGCAGCGCCAAGCTTATCGAGCACTTTTACTCTAAACGTTAATGTGTCTTCTGATTTTTCATCAATATTTAGCGTTAGTTTTTTATCACTTATTATTTCAATGTTGCTTGAAGCAAGCGCTTCTACCGTAATTGGGAGTTGTTTACCTGAATCCTCAACGCCATTGGCAATACCAAGTACAATATCAAACTCATCGCCTGGTGCCGCTGTCGTTAATACATTAGGGCTTAATACAAAGGGCCCTTTTACAAGTGTTGTACTTTCTTTAACACCAACACCCTCGTCATTTACGGCAATCGCAATTACACGTACCTGACCTGTAAAAGTATCTGGAATAGTGAACGTATGTTTTTTCGTTTTAGCATCAGCCGATAAAATACCAGACCAAAATGCGACTGGTTTTTGTACCTTACGAGAAAACGGGTTAAGTTGCTTGCTCTTGCGGTTCATTGCCATTGATTCAGCATAACCACCACCGGCAGCTGCAAGCTCTTGCACTAGCTTAAATTCAGGTAAAATAAGATCAACAATTTGCATAGTGCTAACTTCTAATGCACGTTTTTGTAAGAAGTGATTTAACGGCTTTGGCGTCCGATAATTCGCCACTTGTAAAATACCTTCATCTACAGCAAATAAAAGAACACGTGACGGTGATTTAGCACTATATGAAATGACTAAATCGTCACCTGGTTTTACTTTATCAGGTATGTTTACGTCAAAATCTATTGCGCGTTTACTACGATCAATCGCAAATGGTTTAACTGCGTAGCTTAATGGGCTTGTAAATATTTCTTTCGATTCAAGGCTTCGAACAAATGAAACATTAACATACGCATTGCCTTCTATTCCTTTAGGTAGCGTTATTGTTTGTGTGCTACTTGTTGTTTTACTCTCAAACCATTTAAATGCGTGTACTTTATTGGTTTCAATTGTAATTAAACCCGAGCCAACATAAGGCGCTACAATACTTATTTCAATTGTTTCGCCCGGTTTGTAATCCGGTTTATTTAATTGAACTTGCAGTTCAGCATTTTTTTCAAGCTTACCCGCTATGTTACCCGTACCGGTTACCGTAAACGATACTCTACTGACGGTATTCCCTTTGCCATCAACGAGTTCTACTAAGTAATCACCTGGCTCAGCAGTGGGTAATTCGTAGTCTGCGCCATCTTCTTTAATGTAAAACGGATTGCTTGATACCTGTTTGTTTTTTCTAACCGATTGGTACTTATAAGTGCCGTTATTTTGTTGCACCAACGTAGATACATATTGTTGTTCTATTAAATTTAGCGATAAATCATCACGCGCAACTTGCTCAGTTTCTGAATTAATATTAATAAATTTTACAACACGTTTTGACTCTTTTGATATGTAGCTTAAATCGCCATCGGCTTTATAACCAACTAATTGCTCAACGGGTGAAACAAGCACCGAGCTGCTTGCGCGAACACTTTTACCACCGCCTTCTTCATACCCTTGTACTGCAAAATTTAACTGATAAGTACCTGCCTCATAGCGGGTTAAGTCAATATCAAACTCTGCCTTGCCTTGTTCATCAGTTTTGGTTTCGGTTAATGATTCATTACTGTGTCTAATATTTTTCCCTTCACTGTGGGGATCAGAAAACACATAATCTTTGTATTCATTAAAGTAAAAACCAGCTGGAGATAAACGTAAATCAGCAGTAACACGTCTATTTTGAGCAGGTGTACCAAATAAGTTTTGAAGGCTCACCAATGCTTTAAATTTTGAGCTGTTTACCCACCCCTTTGCAGATGACTGAGAAAATTGACTGCTGATTTTCAATCTATCGGGCAAAAACTCTTCAACTTTAAACTCAGTACTGCCTAATTGGTCGCGGCTATTATTATTTTTAATAAGCTGGACCGATACATAATACGTTCCAGTGTTGGCGCTATTTTGTGTTTTAAAGTCAAAATCAAGCAATCCGTACTTATCCAAGCTCACACGTTTATTATAAACAGTTGCCCCTTTAGGATCGGTAATTATAAGTTCAAGCGGTATATCGCCCAGTTTTGTAAAGTTTTGTTGCTTCACAATCGTGGCAAGTTTAACGCTATCGCCTGGTCGATAAATTCCACGGTCAGAAAAAACAAACGCATCTATTTTATTACTACCACTGAGCCCAGAACTTACACCGCCGGTATCAAACCGAGAGTAGTTAACCATTCGGGCATAGCGATTATAAGGAATAAAAGACATGTCACTTTTAGTTTCTACTACAAAAGCAACGGGAGTTTGATCATCAGTAAACCACTTTGTGTTGTCGAAAAATGCGTGCCCCTCAGAATCTGTTTTAGTATTTAAAATAACTAATCCGTTTTTACCCAATAACGACACCTTCGCTTTTGCTACCGGTTTTCCTGTTTCAATAGATTGGACAAATATATCGCGAGATCCATCTGCATTATTTTTTACCAAAATACCTAAATCAGTAATAAGGATAAGTCGTTTTTCTTGGGGTCCATATACGTAATTATCTTTTGTATTTAACGCTTGAGCATTTATAAAAAATAAGCCTAAACCAACTGACTCATTATACTTACTACTCAAATCAATAGATGAATAGACCGCTTTTTTAGGGTGCTCCGATTTTAAATTAACTTGTCTGGTAAAAATTGAACTTATGTTTTCTTCTGTAAAGTAATAATTATTAAATTCTGGATTAGAAATATCACCACTGGTTTGACTTATAAGGTGGTTAATTTGATTGGCTTCTACCCTACCTACTTTAACTTGAAGTGCGTTTACACCGCGGGTCAAAAATGACAATTTATGGTCGCCATTTTTTGATAATATAGACCCTTTAGACATAATATTTACTTGTGTCGGATAAGCCGGCGTATCTAAAATAGTGTCGTATTTATTCACCATCGTAAACTCACCCGTCGACTTTAATCCCTTATCAATCGCGATATAAACTTGCTGGTTTTGAGGGGCGTCAAACGTAAAACTGTGTAACTTAGTTGTATCTTGCGCGGTAGGAATCGCATTTAACTTAACTTTTTGAGATTGCTTAAGCACTGCATCAGTAACTTCTCGTGGGCTACTGAAGTACTTATAGTTACCTTTTGAATCTTTAGTCGGTAATACGTAAGCAACCGTTTTACTAACCACATCTTGCGATGAAATATCATCTGTGAAGTCTAAAACAAGTGTTTGTTCGGGTTCCCCTTGCGTATTTTTTACCATCAACACATTGGCCGTATTTACTCTAAAAAAGCTATTTACACTTGGGATCAACACAGCGTCTTTGATCTCTACTGTTGTTTGAGAAGGACCCATAACCGGCTTTACACCGTTATTAATAACAAAATACAGATAGCTTTCGGTATCTTGAATACGTATTTGCTCTGAAGTAATGTAAATCTCTCGTTGATGCTTGTCGTAAGTAACATCAAATTTATATTGTGCGAGTTCGTTCTTGCCATCTTGCTCAAGTGATTGAGTCAGCTTTAAATTATTTTTTATGGTGTTTATATCTGTTGGGTGAGTCGCTTTTAATGTTGCAACCACCTTGTGACTTTTTTTAACGTTAGGGTCTTGATAAAAAGCGAGCGAGCTAAGTGTTAGTTCAAAATCGGGAGTTTTAAATACATGCTCATTATCACTTAGATGTATATCACTTTTAAAAATAGATGAATCAAAACGTACCTTATATTCTTGCCCTGCTGACCAATCTTGTTTTGGGATAAATTTAAGCTGGCTTTCACTATTCCAAGACCACTGTCCAATTAGCTCAGGCGTGACTTTTATACCTGTGGGAATCACTTTGCCAACAAGCGCAAGCTTTGCGACAGAGTAAGACACTGCATCCGTGTTTTCTACATCATCTAAAACGGGAGTAAAATCAATATAAAGCGGTTCAGGGTTTAAAACATCAGATAAAGTGGTAACAGCAGGTGTAGAGTGAGTTGCTTTGTAACTAATTGGCTGTGGTAAGGAAAGAAAAAAACAATAGCCTGCTATAATTAATATAAGCATTAGCACGGCGCTAAAAAATGCTGTTTTGCGCTCTTTAGCAAACCTAAGCACATTATTTATAGCAGTAATTAACCATTTCGGTTTATGCCAAATAATGACACCAAATATATTTAAAATAACAAAAAATGTGGTCAGTAAAACCCACACACTGCCAACTGTTTTTTCGGTTACATTTACGTTGCCAAGTAAGCTTGCAACCAAACTAAACAAACCCGTTCCTATGGCTGAAAAAACAATACTCATAAATAAGCTCGCTATTTTGGGAGCGAGTTTACTTTGTTTAAGATTAACCTCTTTTGGGTTAGCCTCTTTTGAATCGGTTTTTGTATTCACGTTCAAAATCCTTTTTCTTTATACTGCATATCAATAATTGAGAGAACTCATACTTATAATCTGATTATTTATATTCTTGTGGGACGAAACGGTAATGCCCCGTAATTTTAAAATCGAAAAGCATGTCGCTTTTTTCTGGTCCTCGACCAATATTATGAACAATTAATGGATTCCCTGTGTCTTTTGCTAACTCATTCACAACCATACCAATATGCGGCAAATTACCTGGCAGCATCCACGTTACAATGTCACCCGTTTTATAGTCGTTCGCGTTACTTGATTTAGTGAGCACTTGACCATGATTTTTAAAGTAAGCCTGTAAGTTTGGCACTCGGCGGTGATCTATATTTTTATCAGGTTTGGTTAAACCCCAAATACGCTTAGAGGGATATAGCTCAAAGCTTTTTAGCATGTCCTCATGCACAAGCTTTTGCAAATCAATACCTAAAAGTCGATATGATCGAATAACTACATCGGTACACACCCCTACATTAGCGGGCACATCGCCACCCGGATAAGTAATAGAGCGATAAGACCCATCGTAGGTAACGTTGTATGTTGTTCTTTCAAGCAGCGCTGCAACAATATCGTCATCAAACGATGCCGCATAGGCATTTACACTAAGTAAGCTCAGTAAAAAAACAGTAAAGCGTGTCATATGCAATCCTTTGAAAATGTTCATTAACTACAACGCTTGAACCACGTGTTCAGGCACGTTTATTATCTTGCCATTATTTGTAAAGTGCTTATCAAGACCATACGCCATTACTTCAAGTGGCGCAGCTGCATAACCAACCTGCTGAATTTCGGTTATGTAACGCAACATAAAAGCCTCGGCGCCAAGTTCACTCCATTGGGCTACGTGAACAAGTTCATGAAAATGCACAGCTAAATTATCAGCCACGTAAGGAAGCATGTAGTAAGTGTTTTTGTATGTAGTACCAGCCGCATCCATGTCAATAAAATCGCCTAGCCCCATTTCACGCAAAAAAGGAAAGTTAGGTTTGGGTATTTTATCGACAACAACGTAAAAGGCATTTTTTAAAAATTCAGTAGGATAAAACCCAGCAAACTCACTGGCAAATTTTTCACAGCTAATTCTTTGGTTTTTATATTTAATATTTGTTGCATCAATCCATTGTTCTATTTGTTCGAGCATGTCCATTCTCTTAATCATCAATGTTTACTGGCTAGACATTTCCCATTGCGATACAAGCCGATAAGTTAAATGATACCAAAACCAAGGCAAATAATCGAACTCCAAAACCTAAGAAGTGAACACATAATAGTCTCGAGTTGTAGTTCATTCCTTATTTCATAGGTATGAGCATTAACTAATTCACACGAACAATCAGTGGGTGTAAGTAACGCTAATTAATAAAAAACTTATTTTAAATCGTGTAACCATTTTACTAATTTTTGAACATGTCCGCTCGAACATATAATTAGATGACAAGCTTGTATGTAACCCTTTGAGTGCAGAACGTTTAGTGTTTCTGCAGATAGTAGTTGTAGTGTATCTGCGGCAATAGAATACAAGCCATTGTAGCCTTGTGTTTTGCCATTTGGTTGAGTGATGTTTAGCTGCACTGCTTCAATTAAATCGTGTTTTAGTAAGGTATTGATAAACGCGGTTGTGCGTTCGCCGCCGTTCATAAGCTTAATTAGCTGCTCACTCACATTAGTTAGATAAGCAGTTGGCTCTGAATTTTCATCAAATAATTGTACCCCTTCGCTATTACTTACTCTTGGGTGCTGCTCGTTAATTGTAACGGCTAACTGGGTTTGCTCACTATTATTTGAAAGCCTATTACCTACGCCTAGCTTAAATGGTTGTCGCTGAATGTGTAATGGCACGTAAGTAGCTTGCCAGATATCCTTTTGTAAAAATAGATTTTGTCCCTCATCAAAACCGGTTAAAGCAAACAGCTCAAATTGCCCAGTCTGATTATTTTTCATAAAATAGACTGGGTAGTCTAATGCAAGTTGAGAAAGCTCATCGGCAACAACCGGAATGTAGTTTATTGCCTCACCGTACTGTGCACCTCGCTCAGTTTTAATGCGAGTGTACTTATGTGTATTTTTATCGAGTAATACTGAGTTTGTCATAGTGTGTCGCTCTTATGTTTTAACTATATTTGCTGCATACCAAATTGATTAATTTGCACTAATAATTCTTTATTTGTAGGTAATTTATTAAGTAATTTTTGGGTGACTTGCTGGTTGTTATTAACAAGCGCAATGGCCTTTTTAAAATAACTTTCTGAGTTGCCATACAGTTCGCTTGAGCCTGTAAACCCCATGCCATACATCACATATTGATAGCTTGCTGCTGGAAACACTTCTTGTGAATGATCAAAGTGGTTATCGCTTGGTGTATGAAATTCCCAAAGTGATAAGTTATCTTTTAAGCTTTGTGGAATAGTACTTTGATGACAGTGCGCTTGCCAAAATGGGCTGTCGGTTCGTTTACTCAACATATAATGCAACTTTAAAAAGTCGATTATTCGCTCCCATCGATAACTAAATGTGCGGTTAAAACGCTGCGCAGTTATATTCATTACATGCCTATTGGCCGGAAATTGCTGGGCAACAAAATTGGCTGATATTTCTACCAGTAATAAAGCAGAGGCTTCCAGTGGCTCCAAAAAACCAGCTGAGAGGCCTACTGCGACACAGTTTTTATGCCAAAATTTTTCACGATGTCCTGGTTCGAAACTAAGCTTTTTAACTTTGTATTCGCTTTGCTGATCTTTATTAATATTTAAGTAATCAAATAATTGCTGCTTAGCATCTTCATCACTAATGTGTTTACTAGAGTACACATGCCCTACTCCACGGCGTGTTTGTAACCCTATATCCCAAATCCAGCCAGATGTTTGTGCTGTAGATAAAGTATGCGAGCATATTGGTTCGTCATCTTTGTATGGCATGTGTATGGCAAGCGCACTATCAGCAAATAATACATCTTTACAAGATTTAAACCCCACCCCTAAGTTCTCACCTAGTAATAACGATTTAAAGCCACTGCAATCAATAAATAGATCCCCAGCTATCTCTATTTTATTATTAAGGCTAACGCTTTTAATATCGCCATTTGTGCAATTGTTTACACCGACGACAGTGCCTACAATGTGTTTAACATTAAGATTATTAATGCAGTGGTTTTTTAAGAATGTAGCGAATAAGCCTGCATCCAAGTGATAAGCATAATTTGCTATTGCACTAAATTCGGGTGTGGTGATTTGTTTGGGAGCTAATCCGCTTTCGCATATTGATTGCTGCGCACTTACATACTGGGCAAAAGGAAGTTTTGGCTCGTTTTTAGTTAGCCAACTAGTAGCTAAGTTATGTTCATACATCCCTGTTGGTAGTTCAAGCGGGTGATAGTAATAGTCGTCTTCTTCACCTGTAATCCATTTGGCAAACTTGGCGCCTTGTTTAAACGACACATTACATTTTTTAATAAACTCACTCTCACGTATTCCCATATCTTTAAGGGTTCTTCGCATAGTAGGCCACGTCCCCTCACCTACTCCCACTGTTGGAATATCAGATGACTCTAACAGCGTTATATTTATTTTTTTACTGTGATGCTTTTGTAAATAAGCTGCAATTATTCCTGCACTTAGCCATCCTGCTGTTCCACCGCCGACTATTACTATTGATTTAATATCATCGTTCATAGCAACCTCGTTAGTTAAAAGGCAAAAACGACAGCGCTGAGCTGTCGTTTTGTATTATTTGTCAAAAACTAACTTACCATTTAGCACTTAAGCCAATGCTAAAGCGCGGACCATATTGCTCAGCAGATACTAATTGCTCTGCAAAACGACCATGGCGGCGTGTTGTTTCATTAGTTAAATTAAGTGCATCAAAGCTAACACCCAAGGTGTCGTTAATGGTGTAATTAAAACTAAAATCTAGCTGACCGTACGCCTCTGTAAATGTAGGCTCAGTTCCCAAAGACAGTAAGAAATCATCGCGCCAGTTATAGGCTAAACGAACTTGGTAATCATCGTTTTCGTAAAAGCCGACCAAATTACCTGAGTCGCTTAGTCCTGCTAGTGCAATTGTTTGGTCAAAATCATACGGTTTAAACGATTCATCGCTATTAACTATCGTATAATTAGCAACGACGCCAAAGCCTGTATCAGGCACCATGTACTGCGCATTTAATTCCCAACCATCTACTTCACGATTTTGAAGATTATCTGGCGTTGCAATATCAAATTTAACAATCGGGTCTGACGCTTGGCTTAAACATGCTGGGTTAGGTGTATCTGAACTATCAGGACAACCAGGGCGGGGGTTAACACTTGGATCGCGTAACGGCTCGCCATTTACATCATTTAGCGTACCTTGCACTACGCCTGCACCAATGAAGTTTTCAACAAACTTTTTAAAGTAACCAACCGATGCATAGCTTCCGTCGTCTCCATACCACTCAACTGAAAAATCAAAGTTATCTGACGTAATTGGCAATAAGTTAGGGTTACCTTGCGATGCATTAAACGGTCCTTCAGGACGGGCATTAATGGTAGTTGATGGGAACATACCACCAATACCTGCACGGGCTAATGTACGACTATATGAAAAACGAGTTTTAAAGCCGTCATCTAAGTCGGCGCTTATATCAAAGTTTGGTAATATACGTGTATAACCACCTTCAAGCTCCTGCGGTGTTGCTGTTGCAGCAAATACAGGGCGAAGTTCTTCAGCATGACGATAGTTAAAAGCAACAACCCCAGGCTTGACTGAATAACCTGTTACATCGGTGTCTTCGTAGCGCACACCGACATTCATATCAATTGGAATATCGTTAAATTCGGTTTTAAGATCAAATGATACATATATCGCGAGCGTTTGCTCCTCAACCCCATTTGTAGAAATATTTGGCTCAATAAATAATCCTTCATCTCTGACAATATCTACAAAATCGTTGGCACTGTAACGTGGAATAAATGGAAATAGCTGATCCGAACCTGAAAACTCATCAGCAAAGTCACCTTGTTCATCAAAGGTTAGCCCTAGGTTGTCTAGGGGAATATCGACAAATGAAAACTGCTCAGAAAGATAAGTATCAATTTGGTAATCGGTATACATTACACCAAAATTAATAGCGCTGAGTGCCCCACTCTTCAAATTCTCCCATTGTCCACTTGCATGATACTGCTTAATGGTATTTTTCATTTCATAGCCACGGCGCTGATATAAATCAGATACGATATTAGCAGGATCGTATGCACCGCCTGGCAATGTAGAGTCATCGACAGTAATACTCGGAATATCACCCGAAAAGTTAGCACCAATTGATTTAACAGAACCCGGTACATTTTTTAAGTTAGCAATCGTTTCGGCAGTATCTCCATCAGGGTTTGAGTGCGATGTAGAGTTATGAGCGTCAAACGTAAGTTTCAATGAATCGCTGGCTTGCCACGCTAAGTTAAGGCCTAGTGAATCATTTTCTTTTTTTTCGTAGAGTTCCCACGCCCAAAAATTCAACTCATCATTTGCATTTTTAATATCAACTAACGTACCGTTGGCATCAGTTGTACCGGTTGGATTATCGAACCAAAATGCCATTTTATTTGTGTTACTAGTTTCTTCAAAGCGCGATAAAGTGTAATCAAGCGTAGCCGTTAAGTTATCACTTGGAGCATACTGTAAAACCAGCTGCGCATTTTGACGCTCGCGCTTAGTTTCAAATCGCTCCATTTCTGGCGTCCAAGGTACCCAATAAGTACCCGTTGGATTAGCTGTTGTATCAATTGCACTGCTATCTACTCCTGTGGGGTTAGCGCGATTACGTACCCAGCCTTGCGATGTGCCTACGCGCTCTCGGCCACTTTCTCGCTCTGAATGCGACAGCGCAAGTAAAACACCAAATGTATCGTCTGCAAATGTTTGGCTAACCATTCCCGAAATTTCAGGTGTTAAATTAGAATCTTCAGAGCTGGTATCTAATATTCCTTTTGCATTAGCAAAGGCTTTAAAGCCATCAAAATCAAACGGCTTTGCTGTATTTATATTAATGGTTGCGCCAATCCCTCCAGAGGCTACATTCGCTTTACCTGTTTTATAAACAGACACACCCGATACACTTTCTGCTGCTATTTCTCTAAAGTTAAAGCTGCGCGAAACCCCCGCTTCTTGCAATACAGAAGAGTTAGGCATTTGGCGGCCATTTAAGGTAACAAGGTTAAAACCTGGACCAAAACCACGGACACTAACTTGGTTGCCTTCATTGTTTGCACGGTCGATTGATACACCACTAATACGTTGCAGCGATTCAGCTAGGTTAGTATCTGGTAACTTACCAATATCTTCAGCTGAAATAGCATCTACCACGCCCGATGAGTCTTGTTTTATTGACGCAGATTTACTTAATGCGCTTCTAATACCAGTTACTTGGATAACTTCAACATCACTTTGTACAGTTGTCTCGTTTTCCTGTGCGGCATAACTTACAGGAGAAGTTATCAGCATTGCTGCGCAAATCGCATTTAATTTAAATTGTGTGTTAGTCATTTTTGCACCTAAATATTGTGTTTATTACGTGTAATCGTTGACGGATTATTTACGGGATGCTTATTGTTACCATAATATTGTTAACAATTAACTTTACAATAAATTAGTTTAGCTAACTAAGTCAAACAAATTGACCATTTATTTTACAGTTAGCGTTGGTTTTTTATTCGATATTGTAAGCAAGCAGTAAAGTACTGAGACTTATGCATGATTGTTGAGCGGGTTGCTTCCTACAAAAGCGCCAGTTGGTATTAGCGCTCTAATAACGAGGTTATTTTTTTGGCGGTATTTTTAAGCTCGCTAATTACACTGTGTTTATTAGCGTGAGTGTTTAGGGTTGAGTCAAAAGAAGAAATGGTCAATGCAGCTATTAAATTTGCATTAGGCTTGCCAATTAAGACACTAAAATCGTGTACTCCGGCGATAAGTGGATTGCTTTGCATTATGTGCCCTTGCACTTTGATTGTGTTTAGCTCATTTAATAATGCTTTATAGGCGTCTTTACTAGCACTGTAAATTTCATCGTGTTCGATAAGCATTTGCCGCACTTCGTCATTACTGTTGGCTAAAAGCAGTTTACCCGCGCTTGAGCTACTAAGTGGAAATAAAGCCCCCTCTGCAATACTCAAATGCATAGGGCTTTTGCTACGCGCTTGCACTACCACCATAGCTTGGCTTTGATAAAGCATACTTAGATGACATGACTGTTCAATATTTACAGCTAGATCTTCCATATGTGGCAAGGCCGATTTTAGTACATTATCCATTGGTGAAATACTTCGCGATAAATTATACAACTTTAATGACAAATGATATCGACCAGAGGTTTCAGAGCGAATTAGATAACCGCGCTTTTCAAGCCCAACAAGTACTCTATAGACTTCGTTAGGTGTTTTTAAAATACCAGCCGCTATCTCACTTTGTGTACAAGGCCTTTTATTTTTTGCTAAAAA
>NZ_WTKW01000088.1:0-13487 GCF_011378745.1 Pseudoalteromonas sp. Z1A6 | reverse complement strand
TACGTTGGTTTGTTTTTCTTTGCAGTTTATTAATAAGTTCATTTTTTGAAACTTACGTCTGAAGTTAGGCTTATCGAGTGACTTATTTAAAATTGACTCGTAAATCCCTTGTAGCTCAAGCAGGGTAAATTTTTCTGGGAGTAAGCTAAAACCGATAGGCTCGTGCCTTACTTTATAACGTAAGTAATCAAGGCCGCTTTTTAAAATGTCGGCGTGGTCAAACATTAAACTAGGGACGTTATTTACATCAAACCATTCACACTCTACGGCGTTATCGCCACTAACAAGATTGGTTTCTTCAAAGCGTACGAGCGAGTAGTAAACAATAGTTATAATACGCCTAGCTGGGTAGCGGTCTACGTTACCAAATGCACCTAACTGATCTAAATAAAGGTTTTCAACACCGGTGGTACTTTTAACAACACGCAGAGCTGCAAGATCTAAGTTTTCGTCTTTACGAACCCAATGACCAATTAAACCCCATTGGCTTGTTGCAAGGCCGCGATTATATTTAACCAGCAGCACTTTTAACTTTCCTTCATGAATAGCAAATACAATATTATCTACGGTTAGATTACTAATGCAGTCATCAGGAATCGATTCTTCGTCAATATTGTTAGAAATATTTGATGTTTTATGGTGCATAAATTACTCAGCCAATGCTATACATACATATTGTTATAAAGACTATTAAGAGTATATAAAAGGCGCTTAAAGCGCAAATAAAAAACATTTATAAATCCTATCTAAAACAATCACATCTATTTAATTAACCGCTATTTCTGCTGTACCTAATTTAATGTATCAACACACATTTTTTATTTTGGCCAAGTAGTGGTTTTTTATTGAACGGCTAATGCCTTTGTATGTTAGTAAATTTAACGCCAAATTAGCGTCATGTATTAAATAAATTACCAGTTGATTAAAAATGTAACATAAATGTTTACATGCGCTAAAAATGCATATAGTATTTTTGACTATATCGATTTGCATTGAAAATTGAGCACACATGAACAACACAAAACACACACTCACAATTAAAGAAAAAATAGGGTACGGCCTAGGTGATACAGCCAGTAATATTGTATTTCAAATGGTCGCTAACTTTATGTTGATATTTTATACCGATGTTTACGGTTTATCTGCAGCTGCTGCGGGTACACTTCTTTTAGCGGTTCGTTTATTTGATGGTATTACCGATCCAATAATGGGCAGCATTGCCGATAGAACGCGCAGCCGTTGGGGTTCTTACCGCCCTTACATATTATTTTTAGCTGTTCCGTACGGTGTGTTTGCTTGCTTAGCATTTATAACCCCCGATTTTGATTCTACGGGCAAGCTTATATATGCCTACTTAACTTACGGGCTATTAATGACGTGTTATACCGCCATTAATATACCGTACGGTGCACTTGGCGCAGTAATGACAAACGATCCTAAAGAGCGCGCATCGCTACAGTCATACCGATTTGCAATGGCAATGGCAGCACTGCTTGTAATTGTATGGGCACTGCCTAAGCTGGTTGCCTTTTTTGGTGACGGCAACGATGTAGTAGGTTACCCGCTAGCAATGGTGTTTTTAGGCGGACTTGCCGCAGCGTGTTTTTTACTGTGTTTTAAAATGACCAAAGAAACCAAACAAGTTAAACCCGCGCAAAGTAAAAAGAATGCCTTTCTTGAGTTTTTAAGCTTATTTAAAAACGATCAATGGGTTGTTATAGCGGTTATAAGCCTAGCAACATTAATATTAATTGGCGTTAGAGCCTCAGTCGCACCGCATTATATTAAGTACTACGTAGGAGAAGCCTCGCTTACTTCTAACTTTTTAACACTCTCAGCAATTGGCTCAGTATTGGGTGCTATATCTACTAACTTTTTAACCAAATTTATTGAAAAGAAAACACTTTTCATTGTCGCTTTAGTGGTCGTAATTATTTCTCACAGCATGTTTTATGTACTTGAGAGCGACGCAATCGTAACCATTTTTATTGTGTACTTTATTGCTAACTTTGCCCACATGATTATTACCCCAATTATGTTTTCGATGGTGGCTGATACGGTTGACTACGGCGCATTAAAAATTGGCCGCAGATTAACGGCAGTTACGTTTTCGGGTCATTTATTAGCAATAAAACTAGGCTTTGCAATCGGCGGTGCTATTGCAGGCTGGATATTATCAGGGTACGCCTACGTACCAAATCAAGAGCAATCAGAACACACGTTATCAGGCATTTTACTCGCCTTTGCTGGTATTCCAGTAATTTGTACCGTGGCATGTTTAATTTTTATAACACGTTACAAACTTACCGAGCCTGAAGTAAAGCGCATTCAAACGAAGCTGGCTGATAACAAAACCATAAACTAATTTAGCAGTCCATTTTTCACCTTTTAAAAGTGTAAATTGGGCAGGCAATACTAGGAGTAAAAATGCAAAATACAGCGCAAGCAGCACCCCCATCTAATGGATTAAGTGACGCTGAACTTAAACAGTTAAAAGACTTACAACGAGCCAACTCGTTAATACAAAATCACAATGTATTAGTTGATCACATGTATACCGCCGATCCGTCTGCGCATGTGTTTAACGGCACAGTGTATATTTACCCGTCGCACGACATTGAATCAAAAAATGAAATTAATGATAACGGCGACCACTTTGCAATGCGCGACTACCATGTGTTTTCGCTGGACGAAAGCACAGGCAAAGCCATAGACCATGGCGTAGCACTTTGTGTAGACGACGTAAAATGGGCAAGCAAGCAAATGTGGGCACCCGATGCAGCGCATAAACTTGGTCAGTATTACCTTTATTTTCCGGCACGCGATCAGCAAGGTATTTTCAGAATTGGCGTTGCAAAAAGTGACAGCCCAACAGGGCCCTTTAAAGCAGAAGACGATTACATTCAAGGCACGTTTAGTATCGATCCGGCTGTATTTGAAGATGACGACTCAAGCCATTATTTATATTTTGGTGGCTTGTGGGGCGGCCAATTACAAAATTGGCAAACAAGCGAATTTAACAAAGAAGGTACATATCCAAAAAATGGTGAAGCTGCAATTCCAGCACGCGTAGCAAAATTATCGGAAGATATGATAAGCCTAAGCGAAAAAGTAAAAGAGGTTGTTGTACTTGATGAGAGTGGCTTACCAATTACAGTATGCGATAACAACCGCCGCTTTTTTGAAGGCCCATGGGTACACAAACACAACGGTGTTTATTATTTTTCGTATTCAACGGGTGATACACACAAAATTGTCTATGCAACGGGCGATAATCCGTACGGACCATTTACCTATCAGGGCGTTATTTTAAACCCAGTACTGGGTTGGACCACGCACCACTCAATTGTTAAGCACAATGGTGATTGGTTTTTATTTTATCACGACAGTACGTTATCGAGCGGGCAAACCCATTTACGCAGTATGAAAATGGCTAAGCTTGAGCACGACGAAAACGGAAAAATCCAAACAATAAGCCCATATGAACACGCTTAATAAAAATAGTTATAAACAATGCAAATTATCTGCGTGAGCACTGCAACGCCTTTTATTTGCATAAAAAAGATATAGTCAATATGACCATTAATTTATTTTGTTAATGGTCGATTTAAGAGGAAGCTGAGGACATATGACAAAATGAAAATATTTTAAAGTAAAAAATTAGCACAAAGAATTAGCATAAACTTGCTGATATTTAATGTTTTTTAGTTAAGTAGCACATGTTTAAAACTGGTTGTGGTCTTTGTAAAACGTTTAAAACATACACACACAATAATTATTTATTGGCCGTAAAATGAAACAAATAGTTTACAATTATGTTTCGAGTAATTCTTAAAGTCTTGCAGTACGTCAATAATAATTAAATAAGAAAAAGGGCATCATGATGTTTAAGAAAAAGATAATTTCAACAGCCATACTCGCTGCAATAGGGTCGGTTACGCTTCCTCACCAAAGCTACGCTGCAGAAACCGTTGCCGATGAAGATGTAGAAATAATACAAGTAACCGGCATTAGAGGTTCATTGCAACGCTCTATGGATGTTAAACGCGATTCTTCTGGTATTGTCGATGCAATTTCGGCTGAGGATATGGGGAAATTTCCTGATACCAATCTTGCTGAATCGCTACAACGTATTACCGGCGTATCAATTGATAGAGCCGGCGGTGAAGGTAGCCGCGTAACAGTCCGTGGATTTGGACCTGCTAATAACTTAATTACTATTAATGGTCGTCAGCTTCCTAATACAACAGGTGACCGCACATTTGATTTTGCAAATGTCGCATCTGAAAGCGTATCGGGTGTGCAAGTTTATAAAACATCAGACGCAAGTGTTACCTCAGGTGGCATTGGCGCAACTATAAACTTAACAACAAACAGACCCTTAAATAGCCCAGGTATAAAAGCATCGTTTGGCGTAAAAGCCGTAGATGATCAGTCAACCGATGAGGGCAGCATTACACCAGAGGTAAGCGGTTTATATTCGCAAACATTTGGGGATGACAAGTTTGGTATCTCGATATCGGGTAGTTACCAAGACCGTGAAAGCGGTATGCAACAGTTTATTCAAGATCAAGGTTACAGAGCATCTGATTACACAAATACAGGATGGGGCGGCGTACCTGCAGGAGCAGAAGGCGGAACAAACAGACCTACATCAGGTATTTATTCAAACCCGCAACAACCACGTTATGTGTTTGAAGAGCGCCAACGTGAGCGTATAAATGGGCAGCTAGTTTTTCAATATCAGCCTGTTGAAAACATTACAGTAACCCTTGATTACACCGGCTTTAAAACAACTATTGAAGAGCAGCATACGGACGCCTCAGTTTGGTTTAACTACGCTGGCGATAGAAGTGAATCTGTTTGGGCGGGCGAGCCTAACGCGTATCCACTTATTTACTCAGAAATTTATGACATTCAAAGTGATGCCGACTACCGCGATACGTCGCTTACTGTAGGTTCTTGGGGCCGCGAAGAAAAAACAGATTCATTAGGCTTTAACCTAGAGTGGGCAGTGTCGGATCAACTTAACCTAGAGTTTGATCATCACAGTTCAAAAGCCTCTATGAAAGCAACCGATCCACGCCACGGTACGCGTAACAATATTCAGTTGCCTTCGTACACACGTACGCGCTCTGGGCTTGATTTAACTGGCGATTTACCCGGTATTGCAATTGGTAACATCGAAAACTTTAACCCAAGCACTATGCGCTTATCGGGTAGCTGGTTTGCAAATGATAAATACGATTCAGAAATCGATCAAACACAAATCTCAGGTGACTACTACATTGACGACAACCTAAGCATCGACTTTGGTGTTGCGGTTAACAAAGTAAATAACCATTATCGTCATACCCAAGTACAACGCCCAGATTGGGGTGGTGTTGGTGTTGAGGGCGACTTTGCTGATATTGATTGGCGCCAAGATACTATTTTAGATAAGTTTCAAGCTAAAGCGGGTAACTTTGAAGGCACTGCAACACAAGGCGAATACGATTTATTTAATACAATCTTTTTTGCCGACTTTGATGCGATTGTAAATGCTGCCGAGTTTGCTGACCCTGTTGCTAACGTAGATAACCTTTACGGTGATTGTAAAGCAGCGGCTGGCGCAGCGGCAGGTCCAAATGGCGAAGGACAATTTTGTGCTTCAACCGATTGGGATGCAGCAACAAACCGCTTTACTGAAGAAAAAACGCAGTCTGCTTTTGCACAAGTAAATTATAAAGGCGAATTGAGCGGCATGTTCTTCGACCTACAAATTGGCTTACGCTACGAAAAAACAGACGTATTTTCTAAAGCAACAGCACCCGGTTATAGCAGCGTAGAATGGAACGAAGATACAGCCACATCAGTAACGGGTGTTACCGGTATTGAAACGCTAAGCCAATCGGCAGACTACAGCCAGTTTCTGCCAAATATTAACTTTAATATTGAAGTAGTTGAAGATGTAATGATCCGCGCAGCGGCGAGCAAAACTATTTCAAGAGCGGGTTATGGTCAGCTACAAGGCGGAACAACTATTAATACCGGCGGTAGTTTAAGTGGTTATTCGGGTGGCTCTGGTAATCCAGGACTCAAACCACTTGAATCAATTAACTACGACTTATCAAGTGAATGGTATTACGGCGAAGGTAGCTATATTTCGTTTGGTTACTTTAAAAAAGACGTAACCAATTGGATCACAACAGGCACAATAGATTCGGATATTTTTAATCTTGCCGATCCTTTAAACGGTGAGAAGTTCAAAGCAGCACAAAGTGCACTTGGTGCTGATGCTTCTAACTTAGCTATTCGAACATATATTTTTGAAAACTTTGCTGATGATCCAAATGTACAGCCTAATTTTGATGAAAATGGCGAGTTAGACGGCGGCACAATTGTTGGTGACCCAGCAACAGATGAACCTGTAAACTTTAGAATAAACGTGCCTGTAAATGGCGACCAAGAATACACCATTGATGGCTTTGAATTTAATATTCAGCACTTATTTGGTGAGTCAGGCTTTGGCGGTATTTTTAACTACACCATGGTTGACTCAGGACTTGAATACGACAACGACTCATTAGAGGATACAGAAGCACTTGTAGGGTTAAGTGATACGGCAAACGTGGTGTTCTTTTACGATAAAGAAGGCTTACAAGCACGTATTGCATATAACTGGCGCGACTCGTTTTTAAATGAGCGCCGTGTAAATGGCGATTTAACTGCGCCAATTTATACCGATGAATATTACCAAATAGACTTTAACGTAAGTTACGAAGTACCCGCAGTAGAAGGGCTTACCGTATTTATTGAAGGTATAAATATTACTGACGAGTACGTAACATCGTACGGGCGCAAGCAAGAGCTGATTTATAACATCACTCAAACAGGCTCTCGCTACGGTTTAGGTGTTCGTTATAATTTTTAATAAATATTATCTACCTATTTAAAGCCGCATTATGCGGCTTTTTTTTGCTCTTTTTAATCTAGTAATAATAATACCCACCTGTTATAGTCAATGTGAATTTAACTTATTTGTTACATTCACTTCACAGCAGTAGGTATGCGTAGTAGTAAGTAAAGGCACATAACAATAATTGGAGCACACAATCCATGGCCAATCATGCATTATTAAATAATGTTGAGCATCAGCATTTAAAAATAAACCCTGCACGCGGCACACACTTAGGTGACGGGGTTTGGTACAGCGAAACATTTGTAAGCGAATTTAGAGTCGCTCAAGCACATTACCCAATATTTTTTACCAAAGATGACGCAACAAATACATTTTCGCCGGTGTGTTTATACGGCATAAACAAAGACAAAAACTTATTTTTAGTAAACCAACAATGGCAAGCACACTACATTCCGCTCAGCATGCAGCGACTGCCTTTTGCTATTGCGACTCAAAATACAATGCAAAACGGTGTAGCAACGCAAGAGCGCATGCTTAGTATTGATTTAGACTCACCAAAAGTGTCAACAAAGCAGGGTATTAGCCTCTTTTTAGAACACGGCGGAAATAGTGATTACCTCGAAAATATAATAAACGTGCTCGACAGCCTTCATCATGGCCTTCAAGAAAATCAGCCTTTTATTAAAACCTTAATTAAACATAGTTTGCTTGAGTCGGTATCGCTAGAACTTGATTTAGTAAACGGGCTTAAACATAACTTACTCGGTTTTTATACCATAAACGAAGACTCGCTAAACCAGCTAGGTAGCGAGGCAATTGCAGAGCTTCACTCACAAGGGTATTTAGCGTGTATATATATGGTCATTGCATCGCAAGTACATGTACGTGATTTAGTGGCGCTTAAAAACGAGCAACTTATGCTACAAAAGCAAGCGATGTAAGTGCTTAACTATGGCAAATTTAGTAAATAAAATTCAATCGCTCAGTGGTTTAACTCCCAGTACGTTACCAAGGGAGCTTTTAAACTCGCCTGTGCCTATTGTACTAAAAGGGTTTGTAAGCGAATGGCCCCTAGTTATTGCTGCTAAAAAATCTGATGCTGCAGCAATTGATTATTTAACGCCGTTTTACGAAGGTTTTTTAGTTAATACCTGCACAATAGCCGCCAGTCAAAATGGGGTTGTAGGGTATAACCCTGATATGAGCGGTTTTAACTTTACTAATCAGCAAGCGCCATTTATTAACGCGCTTGAGCAAATAACGCAAACTGCAAATAACCCACACGCAGATACGCTATACATTGGCTCTACCAGCATTGCACAGTGCTTACCTGCTTTGGTTAAACACTGCCATGTTAACGCATTAAGCGAAGGCTGTTTATTTAATGTATGGGCAGGCGGAAAAGTTACCGTACCAGCACATTACGACGTAGCGCAAAATTTAGCATGTTGTGTTGCAGGTAAAAGGCGTTTTACTTTATTTTCCCCCGATCAAATAGATAATTTATACATAGGCCCGCTTGATAAGGCACCCGGTGGTCAGCCAATAAGCTTAACCACCACAACTGCGCCCAACTTCACGCAATACCCTAAGTTTGAGCAGGCAATAAAAGCGGCAATTACCGTTGATCTTGAAGCCGGCGATGCCCTTATATTACCCAGCATGTGGTGGCACCAAGTAGAGGGGCTTGGCAGTTTAAATATACTGTTTAATTATTGGTTTAAAAATACGCCTGCGGTGTATGGGCAGCCTACTAATGCGTTGCACCTTGCTATTTTAAACATACGTAATTTACCAAAACATGAGCGAGCAGCATGGCAACGCTTGTTTAATTACTATGTATTTGCTGATAACGAATTTACCCACATACCAGAGCCCGCACAGGCTATTTTAACAAAGCCAATGGATGAGCTAACAGCGCGTAAATTAAGAGCCGAATTACAAAATAAATTAAGACGCTAAGCGTACTTGTAAGGTTTGAATTATGAATCAAAATGCAATTAAAAAAATAGTAATAGCAGGTGGCGGCACCGCTGGTTGGATGTGCAGCGCTGCAATGGCAAAGCTGCTAGGTAAAAATATTGAAATATGCTTGGTTGAATCCGATTTAATACCTACCGTAGGGGTCGGGGAGTCAACTATTCCTACGCTGCATATATTTCATGATTTACTAAAAATTAGTGAATCAGAATTTATGGCAGCCACTAACGCCACGTTTAAATTAGGCATATCGTTTGAGGGCTGGAAACAAAACCAGCAAAGCTACTTTCACTCATTTGGTTATGTGGGGCAAGGTTGTTGGGCTGCAGGTTTTCAGCACTTTTGGCTAAAAGGTATGCAACAAGGTGTAGCAGCCGATATTGGTGATTATTGCACAGAGCACGTAGCAAGTCGCTTGGGTAAATTTGCCGTAGTGCCGAATCAAGACCGTAACCATGCTTATCAGTTAGATGCCGGTTTGTACGCTAAGTTTTTACGAAATTTTGCAGAGCAAAACGGCGCTAAACGTATAGAAGGCATGATAAGCAAAGTTAACTTAGAGCCCAATAATGGCTTTATAAAATCGCTTACTTTAGGTGACGGGCAAATTATTGAGGGCGATTTATTTATAGATTGCACCGGCTTTAAAGGTTTATTAATAGAGCAAGCGCTACACACCGGATACGAAGATTGGAGCCATTGGCTCCCGTGCGACAGCGCAGTAGCAGTACAAACCGAATTAGTAAGCCCAATAGTGCCATATACGCGTGCAATGGCACATAAATGTGGTTGGCAGTGGCAAATACCGCTGCAAAGCCGCCGTGGTAATGGCTTAGTGTTTTGTAGTAAATACATGAGCGATGATGAGGCCAAAACAGCGCTCCTTAATAACGTAGAAGGCAAACCTATTAATGAGCCGCGCGTTATTAAATACCGCACCGGTACACGGCGTAAACATTGGAACAAAAACTGTGTTGCTATTGGCTTGGCAAGTGGTTTTATTGAGCCGCTTGAATCAACCAGTATTCATTTAATTCAGCAAAGCATTATTAGATTAATGCAAAACATGCCAACCAAAGCAATTGAGTCGTGTTATCAAGATGACTTTAATAACAAAATGCGCTTTGAGGCGGAAAATATCCGCGACTTTATTGTACTGCATTACCACGTAACGCAGCGCACCGACAGCGACTTTTGGCGTTACTGTAAAAATATGCCAATACCAGAGTCGCTCGCTAAACGCCTTGAGCTATTTAAACAAAGCGGGCATGTTTATAAAGCAGAGCAAGAGCTATTTGGCGAAGCATCGTGGTTACAAGTGATGTTAGGGCAAGGGCTAATGCCGCAAAATTATCACCCCATTGTAGATAGCATGAGCGATGATGAGCTTAAACGATTTTTAGAATCAATAAAAAATCATGTGGCTAAAAAAGCAAATAGCTTACCGAGTCACATTGATTTTATTAATCATTATTGCAAGGCTAAGTAAGTATTATGCTAACACTTGGCAATAACTTACAGCCAGAGTATGAGTTTATAGGGCAAGAGCAAACGCCAATTATTATAATTGACGACTACCTTAGTGAGCCGCAAAAACTTATAAAATTAGCGCAAAGTGCTGCTCAAAGTAATGGAGAGTTTAAACCCGACGAACTCACTCAATACCCAGGTTTACGTATGCCGCTGCCAAAGCAATGTGTGGTTGATTACTTAAAGCCTCTTATACAGGGGTTTTATAACGTATTTAATATTGGGCAAACACTTACCCCATACCCAAAAGATAATGCCTTATCGTTAATTACTAAAACGGAGCAGCAGCTATCACCAATACAAACCTTGCCACACTTTGATACAAACGATCCTAATTTAATTGCCATTATTCATTACCTTGGAGAGGGGCCGCATGGCGGAACGGGGTTTTTTAGGCATAAAAAAACAGGGTTTGAAACAATAAGCACAAAGCGCAAAAACACGTATTTAACGCATGCTCAACACATTCTTGAGTGCAGTAACACAAAACCTAGTTACTGCACCCCACAGCACAGTGAGTTTGAATGCTACAAGCACATACCCTACAAGCCAAATAGGCTTATTGTGTTTCCTGGGTATTTGCTGCACACCAGTTTACTTAATACAGCCACCGATATTTCACCGTGTCCACAAACAGGGCGGCTAACGGCTAATATGTTTGTTCATTTTAAATAGGATTACTATGTCTTTTTCTTTACCTAGATTCGCATATAAGGGTTGGCTATTAAGCTTTGTTGTATTGGCGCTGAGTATGGCAACAGTGCAAAAAAGTAATGCTACAGGGTTTGATACCCTCCCTAAAAAGCAATTTAATGTGCTGCTATTTACAAAAACCGCAGGGTGGCACCATAAGTCGCAAACCGAAGGCGTTAAAGCGCTAGAAGGCTTAGCCGATAAGCACTTTTTTAATTTAATTTGGCACGAAGAAAGCCATTATTTTAACGACGATTACTTAAAAAATGTTGATGTAGTGGTATTTTTATCAACCACAGGCGATATTTTAAACCCAAAAGAGCAAGCCGCGCTTGAACGATTTGTAAAAGCAGGTAAAGGCTTTGTGGGTATTCATAGCGCATCAGACACCGAATACGATTGGCTGTGGTATCAAAAGCTGGTGGGGCGCACCTTTAACATTCATCCTGTTATTCAAACCGGTGTATTAAGCAAAGTGCCTAATACTAACTTTATTGGCTTAAGCCATATGCCGCAGGAAATGCTTTGGACTGACGAGTGGTACGAGTTTGGGCCAGAGCTCACTAAGTTAAACTACTTACTCACGGTTGATGAGCAAACTTACAACCCAACTGCCGATTGGGGTAATAACAAAACAGGTTCAGGCATGGGATCGTTTCATCCTATTTCGTGGTATCACAATTACGATGGCGGCCGCTCATTTTATACCGCTCTTGGGCATACTAATGCGGTGTATAGCAGTGAGTTTTTAACCGAACATATTTATGGCGGTATTTATTGGGCTGCAACAGGTAAAGGGTTAAAAAGCAGTAATTAATGAATAACTCATAAATGTACTTTTTAGTTTTATTTACATCGTTCAAGGCCGCTTTTTTAAGCGGCCTTTTGCATTTTAGGTACTGTTTAAACACCTCACTCATTTCACTTAGTTTATAAAATAAACAAATAATTTTGAGAATTGCTTGATCAAATGGTCAATAAGACTATATTAAATTTGCACGCTGATATAATTCAAATAAAGAGGATAAACATGAAAGTATTTTTTAAAATAACAACTTTATTGTTAACACTAATAAGCTATCAATCACTTGCTGCATTTAATAATAACCCATCGAGTGTAGGCGCCGACAGTTCAGGGACATACCGTAACCTCGCACAAGAAATGGGTAAAACAAATATACAGCAAAAGGTGAATAGTACTTTTGACAATATGTTTGGCTATAACAACACTCAACAACTTTACTACCCGTACACCGAAAACGGTGTTTATAAAGCACACTACATAAAAGCAATTAACCCAGACGAAGGCGACGATATAAGAACAGAAGGGCAATCGTGGGGAATGACCGCCGCTGTTATGCTCTACAAGCAAGAAGAATTTGATAACCTATGGCGCTTTGCTAAAGCGTATCAAAAAAATCCAGACAATCACCCTGATGTAAAAAAACAAGGCGTTTACGCGTGGAAACTAAAGCTTAATCAAAACGGCTTTGTTTATAAAGTAGATGAAGGTCCGGCTCCGGATGGCGAAGAGTACTTTGCGTTCGCACTACTTAATGCGTCAGCCCGTTGGGGTAATTCGGGCGAATTTGATTATTATGCTGATGCCATTACCATGTTAAACACAATTAAAAACAAGCTGATGCAAAACCAAATAATCCGTTTTTCACCTTACATTGATAACCTAACAGACCCTTCTTATCACATACCTGCGTTTTACGACTACTTTGCAAATAACGTGACTAATCAAGCCGACAAAAATTACTGGCGACAAGTGGCTACAAAAAGTAGAACCTTACTTAAAAACCATTTTACAAAAGTGAATGATAATCCGCATTGGAACTTACCTACATTTTTATCGCGCTTAGATGGCAGCCCTGTTATTGGCTACATTTTTAATGGCCAAGCAAACCCAGGTCAATGGTATGAGTTTGATGCATGGCGCGTAATTATGAATGTTGGCTTAGACGCGCATTTAATGGGTGCTCAAGCGTGGCATAAAAGCGCAGTAAATAAAGCACTGGGCTTTTTAAGTTATGCAAAAACTAACAACAGTAAAAACTGTTACGAGCAAGTGTATTCGTACGGTGGAGCGCAAAACAAAGGCTGTGCAGGTGAAGGTCAAAAAGCCGCGAATGCAGTAGCGTTACTTGCTTCAACAAACGCTGGGCAAGCAAATGAGTTTTTTAACGAATTTTGGTCTTTATCGCAACCAACGGGTGACTACCGTTACTATAATGGTTCGTTATATATGTTAGCTATGCTGCATGTATCGGGTAACTTTAAGTTTTATAACAACACGTTTAATTAAAATAACAATACCTAAGCAGCAAAAGCCTAAGTAGCAAAAATCTAAGTAGCAAAAGCTTAGGCAGCAAAAACT
>NZ_WTKW01000087.1:0-13510 GCF_011378745.1 Pseudoalteromonas sp. Z1A6 | reverse complement strand
GCTTTATTTATTTTGAAAACAAAAAAGCCTGCAATTAAGCAGGCTTTTAACTATTTAAACTATCGTATTTTATAAAACAATAATGCTTGTTATTAAGTACGCTAAAAACGTAAGGCCACCACCAAATAAGGCATACGGTAGCTGCGTTTTAACATGGGTGAGTAAGTCACATCCCGATGCAATAGCCGATACAGCGCTGGTGTCGGATATAGGCGAGCAATGATCGCCAAATATACCACCACCCAAAATAGCACCTACCACAAGCGATGGCGGTAAACCTAGCGCTTGAATAAGTGGCACACCAATTGGGATTAATATAGCGAACGTGCCCCACGATGTACCCGTAGTAAACGACATAACCGCACCAGTTAAAAACAGCACAGGTACTATTAAGTAAATAGGTAGGTAGTCGCCAACAAGTGACGCTACAAATACGCCAGTACCCAACTCTTTTAAGCTTGCGCCAAGTGTAAGCGAAAGCAGTACAATGGCGACCAGTGGCATTAATTCGCCCATGCCTTTAAAACCGGTATCAACTAATTGATGGTGCGTAAATTTACGCGAACCAATCATTAAAAAGTAAGCAACAACAATGGCTAAAACCGTTGCGTATAATACTGATTTAGAACCGCTGCCTTCTGCTAATACACCATTACCAGTGTAATACATAAAGCCAACCATGCTGGTAATGAGCGTAATAAGCGGGATTAACATGTAACGCGCTTTAGAGGCTTTTATTTCATCTTTTAAGTCGGTTGTTTGAAGCTCTAGTTTTTCTTCGGCTTCTTTCATAGGGCCGTGCACTTTATCAAACGCGATGGTGTAAAAAACAATGACAAGGGTAATTATGGCGTAAAAGTTATACCCTACGCTGCCCCATAATACCGATACGGCCGACTCACCTAGCTCGTAATTACCTAACAAACCAAGTACAAATGCGCCCCAGCCGTTAAGCAGTATTAAAATACACACTGGCGCACTGGTGCTATCAATAATATACGCTAAACGCGCTCGGCTCATTTTAAATTTGTCGAATAAGCCACGCGATAAAATACCCGAGGTAAGTACGCTCAGGTTAGATTCTATAAATACCGCTATACCGGTAAACATGGTTAAAAAGCCCACTTGGCGCTTACTTTTTGCAATGCCTTTGTTCATTAGCATATTAACAGTTGCTGCAACGCCGCCAGATTCGCGAATGTAGGCAAGCAGTGCACCAATTAAAATACTAAATATTAATATGCGTGTATTACCTGGCGAGCTGGCAACCGAAATAATACGTTCAATGGTATTTAAAAAAGTATCAAACAAGCTATTACCTTCGCCCTGCAAGGCGAGTAAAAACTCAGAAGAAGCAACGGCAACAAGTAGCGCCATAATCACTTCTTTTCGCCAAAACACGATAGCAATCGCAATTAGCGGCGGTAAAATAGAATACCAATGCATAAAAAGTTAACCTTAATTATTAGCGAGTAGCCTCGCTTTGTACGCGTTTTAACGCTTATTTGTTAAGCCTAACAACATAAACCGGCTTAGTTTTATAGACCGCTTAGCTTAATGGATTGGCTTACTCAAGTCACCTGTAAATAAATCACTTAAGGTGGCACAGTTAGTACGTTTTAACCTATACGATAGCTTATTGATTTAGTAGTGCTTCATAAATAAGCGACACTACCGATCCGTACTGTGCGGTTTCAAATTGTTTGCCTGTAAATTCGTAACGTTTTTGCGAGCCTTTAATGGCACTATGGCGAGCATTGGTAAGTAAAACAATAGCTAAGTCGTAAGCGGGGTCAATTACGGTCACTGTACCCGTCCAACCCGTGTGGCCATAAGCCTGTGCGCTTGCATAAGGGCCAAAGTGCCAACGCCTTGCTTGGTTATTACCGGCAAGCCTAAAACCAAGCCCGTAGGTTTCATCGCTGCTTTGCGACGTTAAAAATTGCGCTAAGGCGCTTGCACTAAATAATTGTTGGTCGCCGTAGCCACCGCTATTTAGTAATAACTGGCAAAGCACAGCTAAGTCGTGGGCGTTACTAAATAACCCCGCATGCCCTGCTACGCCATCAAGCGAGTAGTAAGCGCGCTCGTCATGCACTTGGCCTTGTAAAACCCCAGTGCGAATATTATCAAACTTAATACGCCCGTCTCGCGTATTACCGCTAAGCTCTGTGGCTGCAAATTGCTGCGGCTTAAAGCCTTTTTTCAGTGGATTAAATAACGTGTTAGTTAATTTTAGTGGCGCATACACGTGCTGCTCTAGGTATTGGTCAAGGGGCTGCCCAGTGATACGCTCAATTAGTACGCCTAAAATCATGTAATCAATATCTGAGTAAATAGGCTGAGCAGATGATTTACTGCTAAAAGGCACGCTGGTAAGTAATAGCTGTTTGGTGGTTTTACTGTTTTGCGAATAAAACGCGTCGCCATTGCTGCCATCTTTACGATGAAAGTCAAATACTGGCGGGTATCCGGCGCTGTGTGTAAGTAAATCTTTTACTGTGCGTTGTGAGCGCCCTTCGCCTTTATATTCGCTTAGGTAGCTTTGTACGGGTTTATTAATATTTAATAGCCCTTCGCTTACTAATTTCATAAGGGCAAAGTTGGTGGCAAATATTTTGGTGTTTGAGGCTAAATCAAACAAGGTATTAGTTTGCATTGGCTCCGGGCGTAACAGCATTAAGTCACTTTGCTGATATTGCTTTGCATCGCCATAAGCAGTTAACTTTATTAGCTCGCCATTTTTAACAACAGCCAACACAGCCCCAGGAAAACCCGCTTTTACATCGCGATTTATTAATGCGTCCACTTCGCTAAAATCTATGCTTTTTATTGGATCGTCGCTTAAAGTAGGAAATGCAAAACGCAGCGTTAAACTTGCGCCAGCAGGGAGAATATTTTCAACTTTAAAGGTATTAACGCCGTTGTGAGTGTTTTTTGCCAAGCTGTAATTGTATAAGGTGTTGGCGCTTAGTTGGTTAACGTCGAGCTTTTGATTATTAATGTAAATATCGGCGCTTTGTGCGTTGTGGTTTTGTATTAATAATTGCCCGCGCCCTTTGTAAGCTTTAAACGTTCCTCGGTTATTTACATAAAACCGGCTACTTGGATTTACCTCAGGAAACGTTACAACCACTTGTGCGTTAGGCAGTTCTACAAGTTGGCTTTTTGTAAGTGGTAGCACCGAGCTAATAGGCTCAGGTGGTGTACTACAACCCACAACAATAAAGCTTAACGCCGCTATAAATGCTTTTTTTATATAACTACACCTTTGATTTTTTAAAGCAATAAACATGCTTAGCCCTTATTTATATAACAAGTAAGGCGCTCTTTGCGCTTTAAATTGCGCAAGCCCCGCCTGCCAACTTTGTTTTATTTGCGCCTCTGATTGCCCTGCTTCAATAGCTAAGCGCAATTTATTAGTACCCGCTAGTTTATCCATAAAGTCAGCGCGCTCAAAAAACGAGATGTTGCTTTTACTAAGCTCCGTGTACGCATTTATTAAGTAAGTTAAGTTTAGGCCTGTGATATTTGCCTGTCTTAAATCGAGCCCTTGTACGGTTTGGTTTTTAAATTTAGGATTTAAAGCCGCACCTTTAATTGCACGCGGCGTAAAATTAAAATCACCTAATGCAACTGGCGAATAGCCTATTACTTGAAACGCAAAATCGGTGCCTCTACCAATACTTACGGGCGTTGCTTCAAAAAAGCAAAGCGACGGATAAAGCGCAATCGCTTGGTCATTTGGTAAGTTAGGGCTTGGTTTTACAGGCAAGCTATACGTACTTTTGCGAGTGTAATGATCAACAGGGATCACGGTTAGTTTTAAATCGGCCGCTTTATTGATCCAGCCCTCGCCTTTGATCATTTTGGCAAGCTCGCCAACGGTCATACCGTGCAAAACAGGAATGGGGTGCATGCCTACAAACGATTTAAATTGCGGCTCTAATATTGGTCCGTCAACGTAGGCAATATTTGGATTTGGTCTGTCGAGTACTAAAAATTCTATCCCCTGCTCTGCAGCGGCTTCCATCATGTAGTGCATAGAGCTTATGTAAGTATAAAAACGTACGCCCACATCTTGAATATCAAAAATAATTACATCAACATCGGCTAGAGCAGCTTGGTTTGGCTTTTTATTTTTACCATAAATTGAAATAAGCGGAATACCAGTTTTATTATCAACGGCACTTTTTACATGTGCGCCTGCATCGTGATCGCCTCTAAAACCATGCTCTGGTGCAAAAATTTTAGTTATGTTGATGCTTTTAGTCAGTAGAGCATCTACTAAGTGAGTTTGCCCTACCGTTGATGTTTGATTAACTACCAGCCCTACGCTTTTATTTTTTAACTGCGGTAAATATTTAGCATATTGCTGCGCACCTACCATAAGTGAGTTATTAGCTTCGTTGGCTTGTGCGCTGGAAATACAAATAGCGCTAAAAATAAAAAATAACGTAATAAATAGGGTTTTAAACATACTGCAATATCCTTTTAAACAAGGCGTTTAAAATAACATAGGTAATATTAAAGAGCAGCTTTAGAAAAGGGTTAAGTGGGCTTGAGCAGATACAGTGATTAGAAGCTAGCGCTTCTCACGCGAGCAAGCTCAGCGTCTACAACGGATAAATAAACTCGGAGTTTAGATTTAAATATTAGAGCTAGTTTTACTTGTAGGCGTGCAGCTTGCTGACGCGACGAGCGAAGCTCGTAAATAAAGTCTGAGTTATATCGATTGTAAGTAATTAGAAGCTTCGCTTCTCACGCGAGCAAGCTCAGCGCCTACAACAGATAAATAATCTCGGTGTTTGGATTTAAAGATTAGAGCTGGCTTTACTTGTAGGCGTGCAGCTTGCTGACGCGACAAGCAACGCTCGTAAATAAAATATCAGTTATATCGATGGTAAGTAATTAGAAGCTTCACTTCTCACGCGAGCAAGCTCTGCGGCTACAACGAATAAATAAACTCGGTGTTTGGATTTAAAGATTAGAGCTGGCTTTACTTGTAGGCGTGCAATTTGCTGACGCGACGAGCGAAGCTCGTAAATAAAGTCTGAGTTATATCGATTGTAAGTAATTAGAAGCTTCGCTTCTCACGCGAGCAAGCTCAGCGTCTACAAGTTAGCAATCTACCAATTTCACTTTATTTCGGGCACAAAAAAACCGACTTAATGTCGGCTTGTTATGAAAGTGGTGGGCGCAGGAGGATTCGAACCTCCGACCGCTCGGTTCGTAGCCGAGTACTCTATCCAGCTGAGCTATGCACCCACTTTCATAGATTGCTTATTTAAACTCTAAGCAGAGCGTATAAATTCAGGCATAAAAAAACCGATTTCCATCGGTTTATTTTTCTTACACTTAAAAGTGTATGAAAACATGAAAGTGGTGGGCGCAGGAGGATTCGAACCTCCGACCGCTCGGTTCGTAGCCGAGTACTCTATCCAGCTGAGCTATGCACCCACTTTCATTTTTACTATTACTTGTTTTTACTCTAAGTGAGAGTCTATAAAGTGGTGGGCGCAGGAGGATTCGAACCTCCGACCGCTCGGTTCGTAGCCGAGTACTCTATCCAGCTGAGCTATGCACCCACTTTATAGTTTACTTATTTTAACTCTAAGTAGAGCTTTTTCTTATTTAGACTCTAAGCAGAGTTATTAAAGTATGGTGGGCGCAGGAGGATTCGAACCTCCGACCGCTCGGTTCGTAGCCGAGTACTCTATCCAGCTGAGCTATGCACCCATACTTTAAAACTTTACAAAACACGCCATTAAAAGAAATGGTGGAGAGGGAGGGATTCGAACCCTCGATAGAGCTACAAACTCTATACTCCCTTAGCAGGGGAGCTCCTTCGGCCACTCGGACACCTCTCCGTCTTGTGGGGCGTATAATAAAGATTTCAGAAAATATGTCAAACACTTTTCTACCAAAAACGACTATATGGTTACAGATTGCACATATGCTTGGTTTAAAAGTGTAATTAGTTTGAAATTTAAGCGGGTTACGTATTTTTATTTGAAGGATTAACACCTAGCACAGGAACTAAGTCATCCGTTAACTGAGCCAAATACTGTTCTTGGTAACCTAATTGTTGAAATTCGGCAATACAAGCACGGTAGTAAGCATCTCGTTCTTGCTCTGTTGTGCATTCTTCTGATAAATCATCTACTCGTTTATCTTTCATACTATTATTCTAAGTCCTTTAAGAATCTATATTAACTGCTAAATACTAAGCAGTTTAAATTTCGTGCGTATTTTAGCTAAAACCTTTACATTAATACAACATATGTTTAAAAAACAATCATACTAAAAAGTTATAGCACTGTTAGTTTTAATATTAAAACTGCCAATAACAATAAATTAGCGAAGCTGAATTGCACATTAACCAGCACTAATAACTACATTTAATTTTTAGTTTAGTACTTATTAACTAAAATAACAAAAGCCGATTTAAAAAACAAAAAAACGCCGCTATTAAGCGGCGTTTATTAACTTACTTTGTTCTACCAAAAGCTTAGTCAGCTTGCGGACGCATATGCGGGAACAAAATAACGTCTTTAATTGTTGATGAGTCAGTAAACAACATTACTAAACGGTCAATACCAATACCTTCACCTGCAGTTGGCGGTAAGCCGTACTCAAGTGCGCGTATGTAGTCTTCATCGTAATGCATTGCTTCATCATCGCCTGCGTCTTTCTCTTCAACTTGGCGAGTAAAGCGCTCAGCTTGATCTTGTGCATCGTTAAGCTCAGAGAAACCATTTGCAAGCTCACGACCGCCAACAAAAAATTCAAAACGGTCTGTAACAAATGCATTGTCGTCGTTACGGCGTGCAAGTGGCGATACTTCCCACGGGTAGCCAGTAATAAACGTAGGTTGAATAAGCATGTGCTCTGCTGTTTCTTCAAATATTTCACACAAGAACTTACCAGGCCCCCAAACGCAGTTTTCTGGAATTTTAACGTGCACTTGTTTAGCGTACGCTTTTAATTCGTCAAAGTGGTTTTCTGGGTCATTAAATACCGCAGCATCAAACTCAGGGTTATATTTTAAGATAGCGTCCGCCATGCTTAAACGTGTAAACGGTTGGCCAAAGTCGTACTCTACTGAGTCAATCACTTCGCCGTTTTCGTCTTTAGTTGTATTAACTACAACTGCACTACCAAGTACGTTTTCTGCAACTGTACGTAGCATGTCTTCGGTGATGTTCATCAGGTCGATGTAATCAGCGTATGCTTGGTAAAATTCAATCATTGTGAATTCTGGATTGTGACGCGTAGATAACCCTTCGTTACGGAAGTTACGGTTAATTTCGAATACACGGTCAAAACCACCTACCACTAAGCGCTTTAAGTAAAGCTCAGGCGCTATACGTAAGTACATGTCGATATCAAGCGCGTTATGGTGAGTTACAAACGGACGCGCAGATGCACCGCCAGGTATAACCTGTAGCATAGGTGTTTCTACTTCCATAAAGTCACGGTCTGCTAAAAAGCGACGAATGCCTTCAACTACTTGCGAGCGAATACGGAATGTTTCGCGCGTTGCTTCGTTGGTAATTAAATCAACGTAACGTTGGCGGTACTTTGTTTCTTGATCTGATAAGCCATGGAATTTTTCAGGCAACGGACGAAGTGACTTAGTTAATAATTGATACTCAGTCATTTCTACGTATAAATCGCCTTTACCCGATTTATTTAGCGCACCTTTAACACCAATAATATCGCCAGTGTCTAGTTGACCATATTTTTCTTTAAGATCTTTTTGAACATCTTTAGATGCATACGCTTGTACGCGACCTTTCATGTCTTGAATTACAAAAAACGGTCCACGCTTTGCTAAAATACGGCCAGCGATAGACACAACTTCTTGCATCTCTACTAATTCTTCTTTGCTCTTATCACCAAACTGGGCTTGCAAATCAGCCGTGTAATGCTCACGACGGAATTGGTTTGGATGACCGTTGGCTGGGCAATTTTCGCGTATAGCGTCTAACTTGCCGCGACGCTCAGCGATTAACTTGTTTTCGTCTTGGATTTTATCAGTCATTTTTTAGCTCTTTATTAGCTTGGTGGTTATAGGCCAGATTTAAGGCTGGCTTCAATAAATTTATCTAAGTTACCGTCAAGTACCGATTGGGTATTACGGTTTTCAACGCCTGTGCGTAAATCTTTAATGCGTGCGTCATCAAGTACGTATGAACGAATTTGACTACCCCAACCAATATCAGATTTCGCGTCTTCTTGCGTTTGTTTTTCAGCATTTTGCTGTTGTAGCTCAAGCTCAAATAATTTAGCTTTTAACTGCTTCATCGCTTGGGCTTTATTTTTATGCTGCGAACGCTCGTTTTGACACTGTACTACGGTATTTGTTGGTACGTGCGTAATACGAACCGCCGATTCGGTAGTGTTAACGTGCTGACCACCCGCGCCTGATGCACGGTAAACGTCTATACGTAGGTCTGACGGATTCATATCAATTTCAATATTATCGTCAACTTCTGGGTATACAAACGCAGAAGCAAATGAGGTATGACGACGACCACTTGAATCAAATGGGCTTTTACGCACTAAGCGATGCACGCCCGTTTCGGTACGTAACCAACCGTAAGCATATTCGCCAACAAAGCGAACTGTTGCGCCTTTAATACCAGCAACATCACCGTCGGTCGCTTCAACTAGCTCAACTTTAAAGCCTTTAGCTTCGCCCCAACGTAAATACATACGTAGTAAAATATTACACCAGTCTTGAGCTTCAGTACCGCCAGAGCCAGATTGTAAATCAAGGTAAGCATCATTTGAGTCGTGAGGACCGCTAAACATACGACGAAACTCTAAACCTTCTAACTGCTCGTTTAAATCAGCAAGTTCAGTTTGTGCTTCAACAAAGGTATCTTCGTCTTCAGCTTCTACTGCTAGCTCAAGTAAGCCTTCAACGTCGTCTGTACCGGCTACAAGGTTGTCGATTGTTTCAACAACCGCTTCCAATGCTGATTTTTCACGGCCAAGCGCTTGTGCGCGTTCAGGCTCATTCCATACGGCTGAATCTTCAAGCTCGGCGTTAACTTCTTCTAAGCGTTCTTGTTTAAGAGCGTAGTCAAAGGTACCCCCGAAGCAATTCAGTACGTTCGCGAATTTCCTTGATTTGATTAATCACAGGATTCACTTCAAACATGTACATCACTCCAAAATGGCTAGGTAATTGCGCCCATTTAAACGGGGTTTTCGCAATAAATTATCGTCAAATGATAAAAACGCCCGATTTTAACAAAAAACCGCGCGCTTTATTAGCCTTTTATGCATGATATGTGCATATTTTTTAGTGCACTTTTTCAAGCTCTCTAACTATTAATTGCAGCGTAAATTTACCTCTAAACTCATTTATATCGAGCTGGTACGCTACTTTTACAAATTTAGCCTCGGTATCTGGCCATTCTTTTACATCAATACCAAATGCGATGGCGTCAACTAATCGACCTGATTGATGTTTTAACACCAGCTTTAAATGCTTTTCGCCTACTATGCGTTGCTGTATTAATTCAAATGTATGCTCAAACACTGGCTCAGGAAATTGCTGCCCCCACGGACCCGATTGCTTTAACAGCTGTGCAAATTCCATCGTAAAACAGTCGTTTGGCAACTCACCATCGGTAAACACAATACAGCGTTTACTTTCTTCACTCAGTTGCGCGCTAACAGCAGCGTCAAACGCTTTTTTAAAGTCGTTAAAGTGCTGCTCGTTAATACTTAAACCTGCAGCCATTGCATGACCACCAAATTTATTAATTAAATGCGGATCGGCAGTGTTAAGCCCTTCGAGTAAGTCGCGCATGTGCAGCCCTTCAATAGAGCGGCACGAGCCTTTTATTTCACCATTTTCGCCACCAGCAAATATAACAGTCGGGCGATGGTATTTTTCTTTTAAGCGACCAGCCAAAATACCAATAACGCCTTGATGCCAATCATCTTGAAACAAGCAAATGGCATCAGGAATGTTATCGTCGCTAAATGCGAGCCTATCGAGTACAGCTTGCGCCTCTGCTTGCATGCCCTGCTCTATTTCGCGCCTTGCAAAGTTTAAGCTATCGAGCTCGCCGGCTATACTACGCGCTTGGTTTATATCGGTACTGAGTAAGCACGCTATACCCAAACTCATATCGTCTAATCGCCCTGCTGCGTTTAAACGCGGGGCAAGCGAAAAACCAAAGTCGCTAGCACTCAAACGTGCGGCATTGCGGTTAGCCACTTCAATAAGGGCGGTAATACCTGGGCGTGTTTTACCACTGCGAATACGTGCTAAACCTTGATGCACCAACGTACGGTTATTTGCATCAAGTGCCACTACATCGGCAACCGTACCAAGCGCTACAATATCGAGTAAATTTGCAAGGTTAGGTGGCGACTGTTGCTCAAAATAACCTAAGTCTCGCATTACGCTTCTCAGTGCTATTAGTAAGTAAAAAGCAACGCCAACGCCTGCAATCGATTTAGACGGAAAATCACATTCATGCCTATTTGGATTTACTATTGCATCTGCATTTGGCAGTTGCTCACCTTGTAAGTGGTGATCTGTTACCAGCACTTTTATGCCAACCGCTTTTAAAATATCAATACCGGCAATACACGATATGCCGTTATCTACGGTGATCACTAAATCAGGTTTTATTTGTACTATTTGCTCTGCAAGTGCGGGGCTTAAGCCATAACCTAAGCTAAACCTGTCAGGAATTAAGTAATCTAAATGCTTAAAGCCAAACATCTCAAGGCCTTGCATTAAAGTTGCAGTGCTTGTTGCGCCATCGGCATCAAAGTCGCCAACTATTAAAATATGGCTTTGTGCTTTTAATGCTTCAATTAATAAGTCACTGGCTTTGTCGATGTCTTTAAACAATTTAAAGTCGTGAAGCGTCGCTACGCTGTTATTTAGCTCTTCGGCATTGAATACATTGCGGTTAGCATAAATTTGTTTAATTACAGGGTGTAAATTACTCGGGAGATGCGAGTCGTCAACGTTTTCACGCGCAATGATTAGTTTTTTCATGCAGAGTTTTAACTTATTGAGTCGTATTAAAAAGACAAAAAAAGGCCATTAAGGCCTTTTTAATAATGCTACGCGTTTAATTACGACGCTTTGTTAGCTTCTAATGCTGCTTTTAATGCCGCTGCTGGCTGATAACCAGGGATCATCGTACCATCTTCTAAAATAATAGCGGGTGTGCCGCTAATACCAAAGCTTTGACCTAATTGGTAATGCTCTGCAACCGGTGCGCTACAGCCTGCAACTACTTTAGTGCTTGTGCCCGATTTAGCTTCTGTTAGTGCTTCTTGCTGATCGCGTGCACACCATACGTTCATTAAATCTGCGTAACCTGAACCTTGTAAGCCACCACGTGGAAACGCTAAGTACTTAACGGTAATACCCGCATCAAGTAAATCGTCTAACTCGCGGTGTAATTTACGACAGTAACCACAGCTAATGTCGGTAAATACAGTAATGCTGTGTTTTTCGTTTGGCGCTTTGTACACAATCATCGATTCTTCGTATTCTTTAAGACCTTCAACACGCACGCCATTTAATGCTTGCTCTGTTAGGTTATTACGATTATTTAAATCAATTAACGTACCTTGCATTAAATATTGACCATCTGGACTTGCGTAAAGCACGCCCTTATTAGTGATCAATTCTTTTAAACCCGCTACTGGGCTTGGATTAATTTGCTTTACAGTTACACCAAGCTCGGCAAATTTAGTAATAATAGGATCATTAGCATCTGGTGTTACAGCAACGCCATTTGCAAATGCACTAATACTTGTGCACAACATGGCACCTGCTAACATTAATTTTTTCATAACTTCTCTCTATCCTAAAAGACTTAATATATTGACCGGCTTAATGATATTTAATTTCAAACTTACGCACGTGGATGATGCTGCGCATGTACCGACTTTAACCGTTCATTGGCGACATGGGTATAAATTTGCGTAGTTGATAAATCGCTATGGCCCAACATCATTTGTACCACACGTAAATCTGCCCCATGATTTAATAAGTGCGTAGCAAAAGCATGACGCATAGTATGGGGCGATAATGGAGACTCAACTGCTGCCAAAATAGCATAGTGTTTAATTCTATGCCAAAAGGTTTGTCGCGTCATGCCGACTCCGCGTTTAGAGGGGAACACAAAATCGGTGGCGTGTTTTATCATTTGTGCACGCCCGACCTTTAAAAATTGCTCAAGCCAATACATGGCTTCTTCACCCAATGGCACTAAACGCTCTTTATTACCTTTACCTTTTACAAACACCACCGCTTGGCGCAAATTAATTTGCTCCATGCGCAGGCCAACAAGCTCACTTACACGCAAACCCGTTGCATAAAGTAGCTCTAGCATGGCTTTATCGCGCAGTCCCATTGCTTCTTCGGTATTAGGCGCATTTAATAATGCCTCAACTTCGGCCTCTGAGAGTGTTTTAGGTAACGATTGCCCTGCTTTTGGTTGAGAAATATTTAGCATGGGAGTATCACTAATTAGTTTTTCACGCACAAAGTACTGATAAAAACGCTTAAGCGCACTAATGCTGCGCGCAGTACTGCGTGGTTTTAAACCTAAATCAACTCGGTGAGCTAAGTACCCCTCTACATCAAGCCCGGTTACCGTCATTAAATTTTGCCCTTTTAAAAATAGGCAAAACTTATCTAAATCACTGCGATAAGCACTTAATGTGTTTTCGCTTACACCTTGTTCTAAGTACAGGCTATCTAAAAAGGTTTCTAGGTAGTCGCTATTACTGCTCATACTGCTGTTATTTTCAAAAGAATCGTCAGATAGCGTTGTCACATTATGCTCTCATGCTTTGCTAAGGTATCAATTAAAAATACCTTACGGTAAACTTGAGCCTATCATATCAGGCAATTACACAGTGATAAATACGATGCAAATTGGTTTATTTTTTGGTTCTACCACGTGCTACACCGAAATGGCAGCAGAAAAGATTCGCGACATTATTGGTGCCGATATAGTTACCCTGCACAATATTAAAGACGAGCCACTAAAAAATGCAGAGCAGTATGACTTTATCATCTTTGGTATTTCAACATGGGATTTTGGTGAAATACAAGAAGACTGGGAGTCAAAGTGGGACGACATAGCCGACGTAAACCTAAATGGTAAAACCATTGCTTTATTTGGCATGGGCGATCAACAAGGTTACGGGCAGTGGTTTCAAGATGCGCTAGGCATGCTACACGACGAAATAAATACGCAAACATTTACTCAACTTGGTTTTTGGCCAAACGACAGTAGTTACGAGTTTGAAGCTTCAAAAGCATTAACGCCTGATGGTAAACAGTTTGTAGGACTCGCACTCGACGAAGACAGTCAATACGAGCTAAGCGACGACCGCATTGCAACATGGGTTGAACAGGTAATGACTGAATACGGCGAAATGCTTTAATTCACTTATCAATACTGACAAATAAAAAGTAAAAAGCCCGCAACTAGTTTAGTTGCGG
>NZ_WTKW01000086.1:0-13529 GCF_011378745.1 Pseudoalteromonas sp. Z1A6 | reverse complement strand
TAAGCGACTCTTAATAAATTCAGCGATATTCTTTAAACCGTCATCAACAAGTAGCTTAGTAAAAATCATTTGTGATTCTAAATTGGCTGCAATCAAAAATATAAAAGGTTTAATTATGAACAACACAATGAAAAAAGTACTGCCAGCTTTACTACTAGCAACGGCTTTTAATACTACTTCAGTTATTGCAGCTGACGCTAAACAAGACACCATTCAAAATATTTTTGAGAAATGTATGATTGGTGAAGGCATAGAGGCAATTAACCCTGTTAATCAAAAACTACAAAAAACAAACAAAATAGACGCTTCTGAGTCTTTAAAAAGTAATGTTGATAAGCAGACATTACTTTCTTCAATAGATGAAAAAATATCAGCTGAGCTTGACTCTTCAATGAGCAAAATAAACTCGCAAATTGATAAAAATCTTTCAAAGGTAACATCGTCAATAACTGCATATTTCAGCAATGTGTTATCGAACTAAAAAAATCAAATTAAAAGCTATATTAAGGAATGATCATGAAAAAATTCACAAAAAAATTAGTGTCTGCTAGCGTATTACTTAGTTGTAGCCTTTTAGCAAATACAGCACAGGCTCAAAGCTCTGTATGGCAAGTAAGTAATGGCAATGACTCACTATTTATTGGCGGTACAGTTCACATACTACCTAAAGCTGAAATGCCTCTACCCGCTGAGTTTAACCATGCTTATGAACAAGCAGATACAATTATTTTAGAAGCACCGTTACCTGACCCAGGCGACACCAATGCACAAATGCAAATGTTAGGTGCGCTATCGTATACAAATAACGAAACGTTGAGTCAAAAGCTAGAACCCGAGATTAAGGCTTCACTTGAAAATAAGCTTAGCGAGTTTGGCGCTAACCTAGCTAAGTTAGATGGTTTTCGCCCTGCTATGGTTAGTATTGTTTTAATGTCGATGGAGCTTCAAAAGCAAAATTTAATGGGTGAAGGGGTTGATGCTTACTTTACTAAAAAAGCGACTGAAGATAACAAAACAAAAAATTACTTAGAAACAATGGAATTTCAGTTAGAGTTTTTTAAAACAATGGGTCAAGGCAACGAAAACGATTTCATTAAACGTAACTTAGCCGAGCTTCACAACTATGGCGATATGTTTAAAGGACTTTTAGCTGCCTGGCGCAAAGGTGATACAGACACACTGAATAAAGTGGCACTTGAAGATATGCAGCAAAATGATCCGAATAGCTATAAACAAATCATTACAGATAGAAATAATGATTGGTTACCAAAAGTAGAAGCCATGTTTAACAACGACAAAAATGAGTTTGTACTTGTTGGAGTTGCCCACCTCGCAGGACAAGATAGTTTACTCACATTACTTGAAAACAAAGGCTATAGCGTTTCTTTAGTTGATGTTGAAGAGAGCGTTAAAATAACAACTAAAGACGCTGAATAATGGACAAGACAGACAAACAAGCAATGTCGTTATTATTTATATTTGGTTTTTTAATGTTAATTAGTATTATATAAAAAATGCCGCTTATTTGAAGTAAGCGGCATTTTTACATAAGTGGTAAAGCTATCCTTATGGGCGTGGAATAAATCCAACTGCATCATAAACGGCTTTTAATGTAACCTCAGCTCGAGCACTCGCTTTTTCAGCGCCCTTTTTCATGATGTTATTAAGAAGCGATTGATCTTCTCTAATCTCTTTAAAGCGAGCTTGAATAGGTTCAATCATGCTTACAACAGCATCAGCGGTATCTTTCTTCAAATGGCCATACATTTTATCTTCGTATTCTGGCACTAAGTCTTCAATTGAGCGCTTAGTTGCAACGCTTAATAAAGTAAGCAAGTTTGATACACCCGGCTTTTCTTTGCGATCAAAGTAGATACGCGCTTGTTCGTCTGAGTCTGTTACTGCTTTTTTAAGTTTTTTCTCAATCTTTTTAGGCTCGTCTAGCATCATGATAAAACCATTTGGGTTTTCATCTGACTTTGACATCTTTTTAAGTGGATCTTGTAGGCTCATTACGCGAGCACCAAATTCAGGAATATACGGTTCTGGTAGCGTAAAAATATCGCCATATACATTATTAAAGCGCGTAGCAATATCGCGAGTCAGCTCTAAATGCTGCTTTTGATCATCTCCTACAGGTACTTTATCTGCTTGATACAATAAAATATCCGCCGCTTGCAGAGCTGGATAAGCAAATAAACCCACGTTAATATTATTAGCGTGCGTTGCTGACTTATCTTTAAACTGCGTCATACGATTAAGCTCACCCATTTGCGCATAACAGTTTAAAACCCAACCAAGTTGAGCATGCTCAGGCACTTGAGATTGTACAAATAATGCAGATTTTTCCGGATTGATACCACATGCTGTATATAACGCAACTCCATCCAGTACGCGAGCGCGAAGTAATTCAGGGTCTTGGCGTACCGTAATCGCATGCAAATCTGCAAGCATAAAGTAGCTATCACATTCTTCCTGTAGCTTAACCCACTGGTTAATAGCGCCAACATAGTTGCCTATTGTCATACCACCGGTTGGCTGCATGCCACTTAATACTACTGGTTTACTCATGATTTTCCTTTATTTAGCTTAATTAATAATATTTAACGCTGCGTTAGAACAGGTATTATATCTAAGAAGTTATCGCATAGGTACTGCGGATTATAATCTGCAAGGTTTTCACCTTGGTTATAGCCGTAATTAAGTGCAATTACGTCTATGTTAGCGGCTTTAGCTGCAAGTATATCGCTTTTAGAATCACCTATCATTATTGCTTTATTCGGTTCAACATTTAGCTTTTTACAGGCAAATAGCAATGGCTCTGGAGATGGTTTTTTTGCCATATCGTCACCACATACAATCACATCAAAATGGCTCGCTAGTGCTAGTTTATCAAGCAACTTCTCTGTAAACACACGAGACTTATTAGTGACTAATGCTTTGGGCATACCGCGAAGTGCTGCAAGCCCAGTTTCTACATGTTGGTACAACACACTATATTCACCCACATGTTGCTCATAATGTTTATAAAACTGCGTAATAGCTTTGCTACTAAGTGACTCATCTAGATGCTCACTCACTTGCATATCACCACTCAAAGCGCGTTTAACGAGGACTTCAACCCCATTACCGACCCAGCTTTCGACCAAGCGTTGGCTAACAATAGGAAAAGCGAGGTCACTCAAGGTTAGGTTAATAGCAATATACAAGTCGTAAACGCTATCAACCAAGGTACCATCTAAATCAAATAAGGCTATATCGTATTTCATTACTTAACACTTCCAAGCTGCTCACGCATTTGATCAATCACAACTTTGTAATCTGGTTGGTTAAAAATAGCTGAGCCTGCAACAAACATATCAGCGCCTGCTTGTGCTGCTGCTGCAATGTTATCGACTTTAATGCCACCATCAACCTCTAAGCGAATATCTCGACCCGATTCAATAATGCGTTGCTTAGCTTGGCGTAATTTTTCAAGCGTATGAGGGATAAAGCTTTGCCCGCCAAAACCTGGGTTAACCGACATAAGTAAAATGGTATCTAGCTTATCAATAACATGGTCCAAATAACTTAAGCTTGTAGCAGGGTTAAACACTAAGCCTGCTTTACAGCCGTGATCTTTTATTAACTGTATTGTACGATCGACGTGCTCACTGGCTTCTGGATGAAAAGTAATAATTGATGCGCCAGCCTCTGCAAACAGTGGAATAAGGCTATCTACAGGCTTAACCATTAAATGTACGTCGATAGGTGCTGTAATGCCGTAATCTCTTAGTGCTTTACACACCATAGGACCAATTGTGAGATTAGGTACATAGTGATTATCCATTACATCAAAGTGAACCACGTCAGCGCCCGCTTCGAGTACTTTATCAACATCTTCGCCTAGTTTTGCAAAATCAGCAGACAAAATAGAAGGGGCTATTAAATATTTTTGCTCTGGGTTAAACATGATTAACTCCATCAATAAATAGTGTATTGCGTTAATGTAACTTAATTGAAGATGTTACCCAAGTAATATGGCGTAATAGCCCCTATTTCAGGTAACTTTAAGTTTGATTTTTAATCAATATTTGCTATGATTAAAAAAGTAACAAATTATTGGATTTCATCATGCGTGCTTTTAAAACTGGGATATTAATTGCGTCGGCATTACTGCTTATCGGGGCGTTTAGCTTTGGTTCAAGCTCTGAGCAAGAATTAAGCTCGGTTAATAATTGCCATAATACACAAACTGTAAGTGCTAACAGCACATTATCTACGTGTATTAAAATTGAAGAAGAGTCATCGTGGTTTTCGTGGTTAACTGGCGATAGCCGTAGTGCTCAGTTTCATTACCTCGATTTGCTAGAACTACTTACTAGTTCTGATGATTCTAAAAATACTCCTTCTTTAAAACCCTTATTTTAAATAATGCTGCAATTTATTAGCGCGTTGCAAAGTGTGCTAGCAGCATTTTTTGGTGTTCAATCTGAAAATAAACGCCAAGCTGATTTTAAACAACACTCTCCTACGTCTATTATTTTAATTGCGATTACACTATTTATTGCTTTTGTTATCGCAATTTATGCAGTGGTTGCTTGGGTGCTAAATACATAGCCATTAACTCGTCTACTTTATTTCTAGAGCCACCTTTGGGGCTGATAGTGCGCTTTACTTGTATTTGATCAAGTGATGCTTGGCTATAAATTTTTCGAGTCCATACAGTATCGTGATTAGATATAAGCACTGGCGTGTTGTTTTCAAACGCCGCCTTCTCAGCCAGATTAGCCAGATTAGCCTGATCATCTAAATTAAACCCGCCCTTAGCGTAAGAGGTAAACGAAGCCGTTTTACTTAATGGTACATAAGGTGGGTCGCAATAAATAACAGCATTGTTAGGTACTAACTTAAAAACGTCATCGTAGTCTAAACAGGTGAAGGTTGCTTTTTGTGCTTTTTCAGCAAAAAAATACATTTCTTTTTCAGGAAAGTAAGGCTTTTTATATTTACCAAAAGGCACATTAAAAATACCTTTTAAATTATACCTACAGAGTCCGTTGTAACCATGGCGGTTCATGTATAAAAACAATATTGAACGTTCATATACATCACGACTTTGATTAAACTGCACACGATATTCGTAATAAGCATCTGCGTGATTATTCAAATCTACAAATAACTTTTTAGCGTCACTAATCAGCTCATCTGGAGAGCTTTTTAGCTCTTTGTATAAGTTAATTAAGTCTGCATTTATATCATTGAGAATATAGTGTTTAAAGTCACTATTTAAAAACACAGAGCCTGCACCAACAAAAGGTTCAACCAACGTATCAGCATGCTTGCTAGCTTGGTTTAATCGCGCATTAATATTTTCAACTAGGCTGTATTTTCCGCCGGCCCATTTAAGGAAGGCTCTACTCTTTTGCTGCATTGGCTCTTTACTTCAATCTGGTGTTGCGCGATTTTACACTAAAGCAGTGTGTTTTACTGATCAACGAGTGCTATTTCTTGCTTTATTTTACTAATTTTTTTATAGAAAGGTTTATTTTTTCTAACCTCAGCAGATAAAGTATCCATTGCTGATTTTGCTTCGTTTATACTTTCAAAACTGCCAAATGTAACAACCCACCATATTTTATTATTTCGCTTTGTTTGGTAAGTATGAGTTTGCTGCTGTAGATTGAATTGAGCAATAAAATTATCGCTAACTTCCTGCTGAGTTACGGCTAATAATTGAATAACACTATTTGTATCTATTTGCTGCATGTACCATATATTATCTTGGCTGATCTGAGTTTGCTCTGCTGTATTTACTTTTAGAGCTTCAGATTTAACGTCACTTACTATACTGCTTTTGTTTTTAGCACTGTCATCAACATCATTGTCTAATACATTAACAGTGTTGGCAGGTTCTGTAAGGCTTTGCATTATGGCAGGCACATCATTAATGTGTACACGCTCTGGCTTAATATCTGGCTCAACTACTTCAAGTTCATTTAAGTTAATTATTGAGTCATTTTTCTTTATAGCCGGCTCACTTACTTGCTCTATAGATATTGCTGTATTTATTACTTGTGTTTCTTCTTGCTGATAATACTGTTGCCACCACTGCGTCATATCCGACTTATAAAGCAGACCAATAATTAAAAGCATAATCAGCAACATCAAAATCAATAAGTGTAATCGCCAAGACACTTTGTCTTTAACAATAATATCGGCTATGTGCTCACTAGGTTGCCAAGCAAGCAATAAGCTTGGATTACCATGAGCCTCAGCTAAAAAAGTACTAAATACAGGGTCTTCATCATAGGGTAAGTCTGTAAAGTACCACTGCAATAACATCTTGCTTTCTCGAAGCGTTAGCGGCTCCAGATAAATTTCAACAGCGTTATTTAAAGCCAGTTTGGACTGTGAAGCTATTATAATATATAGCGTATTTGGGCTGTTTTTAGAAAGTAACTCAAGCTCAATTAACATCTCATCAGATAATTGCCTACCGCCATCAAGTACCCATAAACATGGCCCGCATGGTTGCTGCTGCAGTAATTGGTAATAGTTTTCAGGTAAACTTAAGTTATGATCAATCAGGGGAGAGTTAAAGCTTTGCTCTAATAACTCACTCATTAGCTGAGCATCAGTCATTTGCGCACTTACTTGCACGAAGGCTTTATTAAAGTCGTTGTATTTATCTGTAATGAAGGTTTCGAGCATGTAACTTTTACCTAGCCCAGAAGTGCCAAGTAAAACAATTAAATTTTGCCCGTACTCAAATTGCAGTGCGATTCTATCCACCAAAGCCGCACGGCTTGGTAAAATTTGTGACTGCATTTACTGCTCGATTAAGTCTCTAACTTGATCATCAGATACATTATCAACTAATGCACACTGGCCAAATTGGGTAGGTAGAATAAAGCGGATAGTGCCTTTTTTATTCTTTTTGTCTTTACGCATATGCGTTAAAAACTGCTCGCTAGTCATTTGCTTTGGAATTTCTGTTGGTAAATTATATAGCTCAAGCAGCTTAATAATTCGATCAACTTCATCTGCGCTTAAATCTTGGCGTGTCTTGGCAAGTTTAGCTGCTAATACCATTCCTGTTGCAACAGCTTCGCCGTGTAACCAAACGCCATAACCCATCTGTGCCTCAATTGCATGGGCAAATGTATGGCCTAAGTTTAACAAAGCCCGTAAGCCGTGTTCTTTTTCATCTTGAGCAACTATAAGCGCTTTTATTTCACAACATCTAAAAATGATATGCTGTAAGCATGCTTCATCTAATTGCTGTAAATTAGTCACATTTCGCTCTAAATAGGCAAATAATTCGGTATCGTAAATCAGACCATACTTAATTACCTCAGCCATACCTGCTGCAAACTCTCGTGCAGGTAGAGTGTGTAATGTTTGCGTATCAATAAAAACCGCTTGAGGCTGATAAAATGCCCCTATCATATTTTTACCTAACGGATGATTTACTGCCGTTTTTCCACCTACCGATGAATCAACCTGTGAAAGCACTGTCGTTGGTATTTGAATAAACGGTACGCCGCGCTGATAACAAGCCGCTACAAAACCAGTTAGGTCACCTACAACACCGCCACCTAACGCAATTAAACACGTATCTCGGCCACAGTTATTTTGTAGTAAAAATGCTGATATTTTTTCAAACCATTCAAGTGATTTATATTGCTCACCGTCAGGAATAATAAAAGATAGCGGATTTAGATCAGCTAATGAATCAAGTAACCTTTGCAAATATAAAGGCGCTATTGTGTCATTAGTAATGATGATAGGCCGACAATCACCAATGTGGTGAACCAGGCGGCCATTATCTTGAAGTGCAGATTGCCCAATATAAATAGGATAACTTCGCTCGTCCAAATTAACAGTTAATTTAAGCATGCTTGGCTATTCCTTTATTATTGGTTTTTAAAAATCTAATTTCTCGATGATTTGGTTAGCAACAACTTTAGCGCTTTGCTCATCGGTACGTACAACAAAATCAGCAACTTCTTTGTATAGTGGCTCGCGTTCTTCTGCTAAGCGCTCTAGTACGTTACGAGGTGCTTCTTCAGTTTGCAGTAATGGACGACGCTTGTCGCGTTGCGTGCGTGCAACTTGCTTCTCTATAGGTGTCTCTAGGTATACAACGATACCTCGAGCCGAAAGCTTGTTTCGAACTTCTTTGCTCATTACTGAACCACCACCGGTAGCAAGTACAATACCTTGCATCTCGGTTAAATCGCCAATAACAGACTCTTCTCGAAGTCTAAAGCCTTCTTCACCTTCAAGATCGAATACCCATGCAATATCTGCACCTGTGCGGCGTTCGATTTCTTGATCAGAATCAACAAATTCAAGGTGTAATTGGTCAGCGATGTGACGACCAATCGTGCTTTTGCCAGCCCCCATGGGGCCAACTAGAAATATATTACGTTTCTCAGCCATATCTTTTAGTACAAACAAACTCTAAAATTTGAAATAAAACCCCGCCTAACGACCTGGCCCCAAAATTAAGGAGGGGATTATCTCAGTAATTGCAGGGGTATTTCAAGTCAATTAGGATAAAAAGCCATATAACGAGCAATTAATCTAAATAATCACCCGTTGGTTAACATAAAACCACTGTATTTTAATCAATTTGTATTTTTGGTGTCACAAAAATAAGTAATTCACGCTTTTCATTAAACTCACTTGTGCTTTTAAATAGTCTTCCTACATAAGGAATATCACCTAAAATTGGTACTTTACTTGTAGTATTAATGATTTGCTGCTGGAAAATACCACCGAGTACTACGGTTTGTCCATTCTCAACTAATACTTGTGTTTGGATCTCTTGGGTATCAATAGACACAGCTTCACCTGTACCCGTTTGTACGGTATCACCACGTGTATCTTGAGTAATCACTAAGTCTAGTATTACTTTATTATCCGGGGTTATATGAGGCGTTACTTCTAAACTCAGTACCGCTTTTTTAAAGCTTACGGTAGTAGCACCACTTGAAGCTGACTCAGTGTAAGGAATTTCAGTACCTTGCTCTATTCGCGCTTTTTGCTGGTTTGCTGCAATAATGCGCGGGCTTGCAATAATCTCACCTTTGTTCTCTTTTTCAAGCGCACTTAGCTCTAAATCAATTAACGTTCCGTTAGCCAGTTTTGCTATGTGTAAGCCAATACTCGCTGCTGGGTTTGATGTAGGTAAATTTACATTTAATCGATCTGAAATACTTGGCGCATTTGAAGTTGATGTCGCGTTATAAATACCTTCTGCGCCTTCAAGTGAGCCTGAAATACCAACACTACTACCTTGGTCACTAAAGCCCCAGCGTACGCCTAAGTCCTCAGTAACATTATCACGCACAGTTACCATACGAGATTCTATTACAACCTGCTGTACTGGAATATCGAGTGTTTCAATCATGCGGCGGATATTTTCTATACTCTTTACCGTATCTTTTACTAATAAGGTATTTGTACGCTGATCAACCGATACACTACCACGGGCTGTTATAATGCTGTTTCTATCTGTTTTTAATAAATCAGCAAAATCTTCGGCCTTAGCATAGTTTAATCGAATGTATTCACTGTACAGAGGCTCTAAGTCTTCAACTTGCTGTTTAGCTTTTAAATCTTTAGCTTCACGTGCAGCTAGTTCTTCTGCAGGTGCTACCATTAAAATAGAGCCATCCATGCGCTTATCTAGCCCTTTAATACGCAGTACTACATCAAGCGCTTGATCCCACGGTACGCCATCTAAGCGCAGCGTTATGTTACCCGTTACTGAATCGCTGGTTACTAAGTTAAAGTCATTGTAGCCCGCAATAATTTGTAGTGCTGCTCGCACAGAGATATCTTGAAAATTTAAGGTCATAGGGCGACCTTGATACTCAACGCCACCATCTAAATAGGCGTTTTGCGTTTCATCTTTTTCTACCGTCAGCGTTAAAATATTATCTATTTGCTGGTACGTAAATGTAAACTGAGCGTTTGGCTCAATAACGACACGACTTAATCCGTCTTCTTTAAAAGTCTCGATATTACTTACAACAGTACCAAAATCTAATACATCTAATTCATAAAGTAGGTCATCTAAAATATCGGTGTGATGAAAGTCAGCGTAAATTTTACCTCCACTTTCATGGACTTCAATTGCAGCTTGAGTGTCTTGTAAAAATACGAGTACTTTCGCTTCGCCCTTTTCACCACGTCTAAAATCAATTGATTGGATACGGTTGATGTAATTTCCACTTACATCACCTGAGTCCATCGCTACATCTTCATTTTCAGATTCTGTAAGAGGATTATCAGACACGCGTATTGATACTAAGTTGTTATGAACTTCAGTTTCATAAATTTTTAATCTATCTAAGTTTACCGTTACCTTTAAACCACTGTTAGTTAAAACATTAGTAACACTGCTAATTCCAGCTTGATTAACTTCAACATCATTTAAACCAACCTCTAACTCTGCGGTATCAAAAAACATTTCGATTCGGGCTGGGCTATTAAACACCTGAACTTTTGGCTCAAGCGTTAACTCTTCATCAAAAACAAGCTGTAACTCAGTTTCGCCTTTAAGTAATGGATTATAACGAACATCATAAAGTAACGGCCCTGCAACGGCTGAATTTACAGTGACTAAAGCAACAGCAGCCAGTAATGTTTGTGAAATACGATGAAGCCAAAGTACATCCTTATGCATGCTATTTTTACCTTTTTTATTATTAATTTGCGCCATCTGTTGCCGCCTCTAACATTTCTAATTTAGTCAAGCGCTCTTTCCAACAGCCAGACCCATCAGGGATTAATTCCACTAACTCTATATAGTCGTTACTTACTGTTTTTACTTTGCCATCATAACTACCAAGGTAATTCCCTACCGTTACACGATGCAAAGTAGCGTCAGCTGCTGTTATTAATGCCCATATTTGTCCACTAGAACCAATTGTGCCTTTCATTGCTAAGTTATCTAGCGGGTATTTTTCTAACGGTTCGCGGCGACGCTCTTGATCTGGGTGCAAACAGTTTTTTACTTGCGTTAATTTATTTTGGATTATCTCAGGCTGAGGCGCTACAAACGGGCTACGTAGCTGACCAGCACTGTACTCAAATATTTCAAACTTTGTCAGCTCAGGAATTGATTCAACCTTTGGTGTTGTGCTTGCTTTTACTTGATCAATAAATTCTTTTTGCTCAGACGTATCATCATTACAACCACTCAAAACAAACACCATTACTACAGGTACTACGCGAAGGAGCTTCATTTTTTAACCCCTTCTTCATAGCGATATGTTTTTGCAACAACACTAAATGTTAACTGTTTATCGCCCGATGATAAAATAGAAAAGTCATGTAAGCTTACAATTCGTGGTAACTGAGCTACTTTACCCACAAACTCACCAAATTCATGGTAGGTCCCTATCACTTCTATTTTAATCGGTAATTCAGTATAAAATTCTTTCTCGACTTCTGGTAACCAACCTATTTTTAAAAAAGTCAGACCACTTGTTGTGCCAACATACGACAAATCATCAAGTAAACCAGGGGTTTCGTTAGAGGTAGGTAAACGTTTTAATAATTGTGAAAACTTATCTTCCATTTCAATCATTTGTTGACGGTAGATCTCAAGCTTACTCGCGACTGCGTATTTAGTGCGATAAGTTGTGCGTAACTCGACCTCTTTCGCAACTGCACTGTGGTAACTATCAATTTCATCAGAAACTAATAGGCTATAACTAAAAAACAATACAAGTCCGGCAACAAACGTACAGCAAATTGCTTTAACTGCAATAGGCCAATCGCCAATGTTATCAAGCTCTATTTCATTCCAATCAATTTCACTCAGTGCTTTAAAATCAAGGCTCATCGCTAACCTCACCAATTTTATCAAATGGTTTTACATAAAATTCCATATTAAAATCACTAAGTAAACGCGAAGATTGATCGCCTGCAACAATGCCTTGCATTGAAGGATTCTCTAGTAAATATGAGCTTTGTACTTGGCGCAGCATTGTTGATAAACGGTTATTAGATTCACTACGTCCCAATACATGTATTTGGCTGCCTCTGCGCTCGAGTTTTGTTAAGTAAACCCCACCCGGCACTATTTTGGCAACTTCATCCATTATTTGCGTACCCAAATTACGGCTGCTTTGTAATTCTTCAATGAGCCTCATACGCTGTTGTAAGTTTTCTTTTCTTTTATCTAAACTTCTAATTTCACTTATTTTTTTATCTAGCATGCTAATTTCTGAGCTTAAATAGTTATTCTTTAAGTTTTGACCGTCTTTTAATGCACTATAAAAAGAGCTTAATAAGTACATACTCGCAAAACAAAGTATAACGACACCAATAAGTATAGTTACAAATTTCTTTTTCGATTCTTCGCGCTGCGATTCACGCCAAGGAAGTAGATTTATATGTGGCATGTTGAAAAGCTCCTTAATGCCAACCCTGTCGCAATTGCAAACTGCGTTTTGTGACGCTGCATTACATTACGATCTACTTTTGGAGAAATTTCCATATTTTCAAAAGGCTCAGCAACGACAGAGTGAATACCTAGTTCTTCAATGAGTAATCGGTCAATACCTTTAATCATCGATGTACCACCCGTTAATACAATATAGTCGATTTGCTCTTTGCCACTGGTTGTTAAAAACATTTGCACCGCGCGTCGCACTTGTTGGAGTAACGAAGTTTGAAAAGGGGCTAATACTTCAAAGGTGTAGTTTGGCGGTAAATCACCTGATGTTTTACCAATTTCAGCTTCATCAAATCCTTTATTATAATAAGCAACAATACTATTTGTATATTGGTCGCCACCAAAAACTTGGTCTCGTGTATAAATTGTTTCCCCAGCTTGAACAACGCTCACGAGCATTAAAACCGCACCAATATCAACCACAGCCACACATTTATTAAATGCGTCGCTAGGTAATTGCTGGTAATACACATCCATTGCACGACTTAATGCATAGCTTTCTACATCAACTATTTTAGCTTCTAAATTTGCAGCTTCTAAAGCGCCAACACGCGCTTCTACACTCTCAGTACGAGCAGCTGAAAGCAAAACATTCATTTTACTAGGATCGGCCTCATTCGTCGAAAGCTTCTCAAAGTCGAGGCTCACTTCATCAAGAGGATATGGAATTAAACTATCGGCTTCAATTTCAATTTGCGACTCAAGTTCAGCATCAGTTAACGATACATCCATGAAGATCACTTTTGTAATGACTGTTTGGCCAGAAACAGCCACTGCTGCAGATTTTAACGACTTTGGTAATTTTTTTCTTAATTTTGTAATTACGTTACCAATCGCTTCAATATCTTGAATTGTGCGCTCACTCATTGCGCCTTTTGGCATCGGCTCAATTGCAAGTGCTTCGAGTCGAAATCCAGTTTCAATTTCACGTAAAAGCACAGCCTTAATAGAGTGTGATCCAATATCAATTCCTACCATCATTTGGGACGGTTTTTGAAATAGTTGACTTAGCATGTTTCAACTTGGCCTTTGTTTTAATAATAAACAAGTTATAATTTTTATATGAAAA
>NZ_WTKW01000085.1:0-13553 GCF_011378745.1 Pseudoalteromonas sp. Z1A6 | reverse complement strand
TTTTAAGCTAATTTAAACAAGCGCGGCATAAAGCCGCGCCTACAGATAAATTAAAGCCCCAGTCCATGAATACATCTAAGCATCGCTATTAACTGTGGGCGGGAGTTTACCTCGCGCTTTTAAGCTAATTTAAACAAGCGCGGCATAAAGGCGCGCCTACAGATAAATTTAAGCCCTGCCCCATGAATAAACCTAAACATTGCTGTTAAAGCGTAGGCGTGAGTTTACCTCTCGCTTTTGGCTTGGCCTCTTCTTACTTAATCTAAGTTTTATCGAGCGCTGTGGTGATTCACCTCAAAAGGTTTGTTTGTATGATTAATATCAATAACAATCGATAAGTTAAATATTCGTAACAATAAAATGATTCTCACCTATTTGAATCCAAAAAAGCTCCTCAGGGGAACATAATGAAAAAGAGTTTAATTGCCGCAGCATTAGCTGCCACATTTATTACCGGTTGTTCAGAGCCGCAAACAACAAAAACAGACGAGCAACAACCTAAAGTAGCTACAGCAACAGTGGCAGAAAAAGCAGAATTAGGTAGTTTTGGTGTTGATTTAACAGCTCGTAACGAAGCCGTTAAACCAGGCGACGACTTTTTTATGTATGCCAGCGGCACATGGTATGACAACTATGAAATGCCTGCAGATAAAACTCGCTACGGTGCATTTTCAGGATTAGCTGAGCGCAGCGAAGACGATGTTAAAGCTATTATTGAAGAAATAGCGGCGCGTAAAGATTTAAACGCAGAAGAAAAACTCGTTGCTGATTTTTACAATGCGTATATGGATACCGAAACGCTTAATAAGCTAGGTGTGGCGCCAATCAAACCATTGTTAAGTGAAATTAGTGATATATCGTCAACTGACGATTTAGCTAAAATGTTTGGAAAGTCTTGGTTAACCGGTAATAAAGCCCCTTTTGGTGGCGGCATGTGGTTTAACCGCTTAGACCCTAATAAATATGAAATGTCACTCGGTGCTGGTGGTTTAGGCTTACCCGATCGCTCTTACTACCTTGAAGACGCTGAGCGCTTTGTTAAAACGCGTGCAGCCTATGTTGCCCACATTGCTGATATGCTTGAATTTACAGGCACTGAAAATACCGCTGAGCGTGCTCAAGCAATTGTTGATCTTGAAACTAAAATTGCACAAGGTCATTGGCCTCGTGAAAAACGTCGTAATCGCGACTTAACCCTAAACCAAGTTGAACGTGCCGATTTAAGCACTGCTTATCCTGGCTTTAACTGGGATTTATACTTTGCACAAACAGGCTATAAAGTACCTCAGTTAAATGTCTCTCAACCTGAGCCAATAAAAGCGATGATTGAACTAATCAATCAAGAAGATATTGCAGTATGGAAAGACTACTTAACGTATCACGCTATTAGCGGTAACGCCGGTTTACTATCAGAGGACGTATTTAATACTAACTTTGCTTTTTTTGGTAAAGAACTAAACGGACAACAAGAACCTCGCCCTCGCTGGAAACGTGCAATAAGCGAAATGTCGGGCACGACCTCTCTTGGTTTTGCTATTGGTAAAATATACGTAGCGCGTTACTTCCCTGAGTCATCAAAACAGCAAATGTCTGAGCTGGTTGAAAACCTTCGTACAGCCCTGGGTGAACGTATTGATAACCTAGAGTGGATGGGCGATGCCACAAAAGTAAATGCGCGCGCTAAGCTTGCTGCATTTGTACCAAAAATTGGTTACCCCGATGTTTGGCAGTCTTATGACGGTTTAAGCATTACCAAAAACGATTTAATCGGTAATGTGAAAAACATGCGTGAGTTTTTCCACGCAGAAAGTGTTGAAAAAGAGCTACAAAAAACAGATCGTAACCGCTGGGGCATGACGCCACAACGCGTAAACGCTTACTACAACAGCTCATTTAATGAGATTGTATTTCCGGCTGCGATATTACAACCGCCATTTTTCGATCCAAATGCCGATTCGGCTGTAAACTATGGCGGTATTGGCGCTGTAATTGGTCATGAAATGGGTCATGGGTTTGACGATCAAGGTTCAAAATCAGACGAAAACGGTGTGCAACGTAACTGGTGGACTGATGCTGATCGCGCTGCATTTGACAAAAAAGCAGACCAACTTGCTGCCCAGTACAGTAAGTACGAGCCAATCGAAGGTAACTTTGTAAATGGTCGAAATAGCCTTGGTGAAAACATTGGTGATGTAGGTGGTTTATCAATGGCTTATCATGCTTACAAGCTAAGTTTAAATGGTAAAGAAGCGCCTGTTATTGACGGTGTGACTGGCGATCAACGTTTCTTCCTTGCATGGGCACAAGTATGGAAAGAAAAACGTACTGAACAAAGCATGCTTAACCAACTTCGTGGTGGCACACATGCACCAGGTCGCTTTAGAGCACAGGCGCCACGTAACCACGATGCATGGTACAAAGCGTTTGATGTAAAACCAGGCGATGCGTTATACCTTCCTGAAGATGAACGTGTACGCATTTGGTAAATAAAATGGGGCTTTAGTTAGTCTCGTTTAATTTTATTACCCTTAGGCAACTCATTAAATGAGTTGCCTTTTTATTTAGTTAAATTTGCTCTGAAAACCACCTTTTAGCCCTCCCTAAAATCCCTTAATAACATGCACTTTAGATGGCTTTTAAACGCGACAGTTTTAATCAGCTTTAATACTTACTAGCCCTTGAATGCATTTACCTTTAGAATACGTACTATAATTTTATTCTATTATTTACATATATTAAGGCGAAACGCAGATGGGAAGAGCTTACCAAAACAAAAAAGATTCAATGGCTAAGACTGCGGGTGCTAAAACTAAAGTTTATTCTAAGTACGGCAAAGAAATTTATATTTGTGCTAAAAACGGCGGTGTAGACCCAGATGGTAACTTATCATTACGTCGTTTAATTGAGCGCGCTAAAAAAGACCAAGTTCCAGCACACGTTATTGACCGCGCAATAGACAAAGCAAAAGGCGGCGGCGGTGAAGACTACTCAGCAACTCGTTACGAAGGTTACGGCCCTGGTAACTGTATGATTATTGTTGACTGTTTAACTGACAACAACAAGCGTACCTTTGCTGATGTACGTGTTTGTTTTACTAAAGCAAATGCTAAAATTGGCGCTCAAAACTCTGTTTCACATTTATTTGATCACCTTGCTATTTTTGTATTTGACGGTGATGACGATGAAACGGTACTTGAAGCACTAATGATGGCTGATGTTGATGTAACTGACGTAGAAGTTGATGACGGTAAAGTCACTGTTTTTGCTCCTCACACAGAGTACAACAACACACGTACAGCGCTTGAAGAAATGGGCGTGACTGAATTTGACGAAGACCTAATTAGCTTTGTGCCACAAATTGAAACGCCTATTGAAGGCGAAGATGTAGAAGTTATGGAACGCTTTTTAGCCATGCTAGAAGATTGCGACGATGTACAAAACGTTTACCATAACGCGCAATTCTAAAGAACAATTTAGTAAGTTAGAACGACTTTAAGCCAACAGCTATGTTGGCTTTTTCATTTTTAGAACGTGGTATAAATATATGAACTCCCTTAAAGAGCTTAAAAGTGGCAAGCTTGTTGGTGCTACTCACCTGCAATTAGTAGAAGAGCTAACCACATTTCCTGAAGAAATTTTTAGCTTAGCTGACACGCTTGAAGTGCTCGATTTATCAAATAATAACTTATCAACACTACCTGATGAATTTGCCTGTTTAACACGCCTTAAGCGAGTATTTTTGTCGTTTAATCAGTTTAAGCATATTCCTGAGATTTTAGCTAAGTGCCCTGCTCTGATAATGGTTGCATTTAAAGGCTGTAAAATAACTGAGTTTAGTGACTATTGTTTACCAAAAAAAATTGAATGGCTCATACTAACCGACAACAATATTACTGAGCTGCCTCAAAGTTTTGGCCAATTTACACAGCTTAAAAAGTTAGCGCTTGCGGGCAATCAAATTAAGCAGCTGCCAAGTAGCATGGCGCAGTGTAAAAATCTTGAGCTTGTTAGGCTCTCTGCTAATAACTTAACACACGTAGACGACTGGCTTTTTGAACTGCCTAAACTTACTTGGCTGGCGTTTGCCGGTAACGATTTTAATAAGCCCCAGTGCCTTACAAAGTGCAGCTTAGAAAATAAGCCTCTTAACGATTACACTCTTAGCCATGTTATTGGTCAAGGTGCCTCGGGCGTTATTCATTTAGCAAAATCGGCTGATAGCGCTGTAGCAATTAAATTATTTAAAGGTGCAATTACCAGCGACGGCTACCCGCTTGATGAAGTAAATTGCTGCTTACAAGCAGGCGACCACGCTAGTTTAATTAAGGTACTTGCTTATATTGAACAAAGTGATCAGCTAGGTTTAGTGATGGAACTAATAGATAAAAGCTTCGCTAATTTAGGCCTGCCTCCAAGCCTCGAAACCTGTACGCGTGATACCTTTAATAATGATTGCCATTACTCAACTCACGCTATTTTAAAAATTACAAAACAAATGGCAAGCACACTGCACCACTTGCATACTAATAAAGTGAGCCATGGTGACATTTATGCGCACAATACTATGATTAACCAAGACCATGATGTTTTGTTTGGTGATTTTGGTGCTGCTACTAATTTAGCCATGTTAAGTGAGTATCAACAAAAGCAGTTAGAGCTTATAGAAGTAAGAGCCTTGGGCTGTTTAATTGAAGACTTATTAGGCACGGTAACCAGCGATGATAGGCAAAGTGAGCTATTTGATAAAATGTCCGATATGGCAAAACGCGCTATGCAACCTGTATTAAATCAAAGACCTACATTTACTGAATTATTAGAAGAGCTAAATATATAATTCAGTATTAATTAAATAAATTCTAAAAGGGAGCAACGTATAACGCGTTGCTCCCTTTTAGTTTATATTGTGTATTTATTCGAACTTTCGAATTTATTTAGTGCGCTTAAACGGGTAAACCTGTTGTTTAAGCATACCTACCGGCATGTAATCCCCGACTACACCGTATGCTTCTGGCCACTCTTTTTGGCCTTTAACAGCAGTACCAAACGCGTAATCTAAAAACGAAAAATGCGCAGCGTAGTTGCGGTCAATCGCGGCTTTATCTGACGCATGATGCCAATGATGAAACTGCGGTGTAACCATAAAGTACTTAAGCCAGCCAAACCTAACGCGTACATTTGCATGGTTAAACACAGCCTGTAAACCCACAATTATGACGTATAAACTAATTATTTGCTGTGAAAACCCAAGTACAAATATGGGCGTGAGCACTAAACTGCGAGTAACCAGTATTTCAAGAATATGCTGGCGAGAGCCCGCTAACCAATCCATTTCTTTGGCGCTGTGATGTACACCATGAAAACGCCATAGTAAAGGAACTTCGTGATAAGCACGATGCACCCAATATTGCATTAAATCGGCCACGAGTATAATTAAAAACAACTGCACTACAAATGGTGTTTGCTCTATATAACCTTGAATAGTCGTTGATACAGCCCAGCCAAAGCCATAATGCACAAAGTGGTTAGTAACGAGTAATACAAAACCAATAATTAAATGATTTACAAAAAAGTGGTTTAAATCTCCCCGCCATTCGCTACGTAATATTTTTTGATCTTTACGATGTGGTAGTAGCTTTTCAATCACGATAAATATAAGCGTTGAGCCGAGCAAATCTAAAATAAACCAATCAAGCCCTATGTAAGGTGTGTCGCTTGCAAACTCGTTTACCTCAACGTTTGGTCCGCCAAACATAATTGCCAGAATAATAAAAAACCACGCTGTAGCTCCTAAGCGTTTATTGGTATTACGTACAAAGTTAAGTAGCCCTAAACTGCCCGAGACCAATAATGATGCAAACATAAGTTGGCGTAAAAAGTCGACGCTGTAGCTTTTGCGTAGTTCTGGTGTGGTTAAATATTCAGGAAAGTGAAACGCTAATACGCCTAAGCAACTCAGTATTGCTAAAAAGCAGGCTATGTAGCCACTTATGTTGCCCTCACCTATTTGTAGATGATTTGTGCGAAATATCTTTCGTGATAAAGCTTTGATCATTGTTATTATTCCTTGCGTCGTTTAAATATAACGAGATTTCCATGACCCAATATTAACAAAATTTAGGATATAAAAAATATAAATAGTTCCCTCCATAGTCTGAGTTGCAAATATACAGATAAGCCAAACACAAAAAAGCCACGAATGCGTGGCTTGGTTGGATAAAGCTAAAACTTTACATCATTAGGGCTGTATTATAAAAACGCACCTAATGCTTTAACTTGGTCTAACATGCGGTTTGAGAAACCCCATTCGTTGTCGTACCAAGCCATTACTTTTACTAGATTGCCATCGGCTTTAGTTTGCGTAGCATCAAAGATAGATGACGCAGGGTTATGGTTAAAGTCGATAGAAACAAGCGGAAGCTCATTATATTGTAAAATATCTTTCATTGAACCCGTTGACGCTTCTTTCATGATTGCATTGATTTCTTCTGCAGTCGTATCGCGCTTAGTAATAAACGTAAAATCAACTAAAGATACGTTGATTGTTGGTACACGTACCGACATACCGTCTAATTTACCAGCAAGTTCTGGTAATACTAAACCAACAGCTGCCGCAGCACCTGTTTTAGTTGGGATCATAGATTGAGTTGCACTACGAGCACGGTATAGATCAGGGTGGTATACGTCAGATAAATTTTGATCATTCGTATAAGAATGAATAGTAGTCATGCTACCTTTTTCAATACCTACTGTGTCGTTAATTGCTTTTGCAAGCGGTGCTAAACAGTTAGTAGTACAAGAAGCATTTGAGATGATGTGGCTATCAGCGTTAATTACATCGCTGTTTACACCATGAACCACTGTTGCATCCATATCTTTACCTGGAGCAGAAACGATTACTTTTTTAGCGCCTGCAGTAATATGTTTAGCTGCATCTTCGCGTTTAGTGAAAAAACCAGTACATTCTAAAACGATATCTACATTTAGTGCTTTCCACGGTAAGTTTGCAGGGTCACGCTCTTGCGTTAACGTTATTACGTCATCGTCAATTAACATGGTGTTATTTTCAAGTGTTACTTTTTTAGAAAATTGACCATGAACTGAGTCATACTGCGTTAAATGTGCATTAACGTTAGCAGGTGCTAAATCGTTAATTGCTACAATTTTAATTTCGCTGTTTTGAGCTGACTCATAAAGTGCACGTAAAACATTTCTACCGATACGGCCGTAACCGTTAATTGCTACATTAATCATTTTAGACTCCTATTTAAGTTCACTTGCTTGGCGAGCAAGCGCTTCAATTGCTTGCCAGTCTTTATTTTCAATTAGTTGTTTATCTAGCATCCACGTACCACCAACACATATAACGTTATTAAGCGCTAAATAATTAGGTGCGGTTGCTAAGCTAATGCCGCCAGTTGGGCAAAAAGTAATATGTGGTAATGGGCCACCGATTGATTTAAGCATTGCTGTTCCGCCTGCAGCTTCTGCTGGGAAGAATTTTAAATACTTAAAACCGTGCGACGCAAGTTGCATAACTTCACTTGCAGTTGCAGCGCCTGGTAAAAATGGTATATCTGATGTTTTAGCCAAAGCAATAAGCTCATCGCTCACACCTGGACTCACCATAAAATCTGCACCAGCGGCAACCGAAAGATCAAAACTTGCTTTATCTACTACCGTACCAGTACCTATATAGGCTTCAGGTACTTCTGCTTTCATTAGCTTTATAGCTTCTGCAGCAATAGGTGTACGTAGTGTTATTTCTAAGGCTTTTAAGCCACCGTTATATAACGCTCTTGCAAGTGGTGCTGCATCTTCTAATTTTTCGATTACAACCACTGGCACTACAGGTGCCGATGCTAAGATTTTTTCAATACTCATTACTTGTTCCTCATTACCCAGTATGGCTAATATTTATTCAAGTCCAAAAGCACTCGCGCCTAAATCGGCACTGCTTACGATGTTTCTAAATCCAGTAAATAATTCTCTGCCTGTACCAAATGTGGCACTTGGTTGGCTAAGTTCTGCTTCACGTTTAGCAAGTTCTTCGTCGCTAACGTGTACTTTTAATATTCCGTTTGGCGCATCAAGCGTCACTAAATCACCTTCTCGGATTTTAGCAATAATGCCGCCTTCTACTGCCTCTGGTGCTAAGTGAATAGCAGCTGGTACTTTACCTGATGCACCCGACATACGACCGTCAGTAACAATGGCTACTTTAAAGCCTTCATCTTGAAGCGTTGCCATTACTGGCGTTAACTTATGTAGCTCTGGCATACCTTTCGCTTTAGGGCCTTGCTCTTTTAGCACGGCAATAAAGTCTTGGTTTAATTCGCCACGCGTGTATGCATCTTGCAAAGCACCTTGTGAGCTAAATACTTTTGCAGGAGCAGTAACAACCTGATGTTCAATAGCAACCGCTGACACTTTAATAACTGCTTTACCTAAGTTACCCGTTAGAAGTTGCAGACCACCTTGCTTACTAAAAGGGTTGCTCACTGGGCGAAGTACTTCTTCATCGTGTGAGTTTGCTGGGCAATCTACCCATTTAACTTTAGTTGGGCCAGTTGAGTTACTCATAATAAGGCTATCGTCTTTATCCAAACGAGGCTCTGTCATGTAAGGTGCTAAACCATCACCTAGCATTGTTTTAACGTCTGTGTGTAAATAACCGGCGCTTGCTAGTTCACGCATTAAGAAACCCATACCGCCCGCTGCTTGGAAGTGGTTTACATCAGCTGAACCATTAGGGTAAATACGTGTAAGCAGTGGTACAACTTCTGATAAATCAGACATGTCTTTCCACGTAACCTGAATGCCCGCCGCTTTTGCTATCGCAACAATATGAATTGCATGGTTAGTAGAACCACCTGTAGAAAGCAGGCCTACTAAGCCGTTTATGATCGTTTTTTCGCTGATCACATCAGCTAAACATGGGCTTTCTTTATCATCGGTAAGCTGCTTAAGCATAGTTTCTACAGCATTACCTGTAAGACCATCGCGAAGCTCAGTGTAAGGATTAATAAACGAGCTACCAGGAAGGTGTAAGCCCATTATTTCCATTAACATTTGATTTGAGTTTGCAGTACCGTAGAACGTACAAGTACCTGCGCTGTGATAAGACGCGCTTTCAGCTTCTAATAAGTCTTCACGGCTTACTAAACCTTGTGCAAATTTTTGACGAATACGTGCTTTTTCTTTATTAGGAATACCTGACTGCATTGGGCCTGCTGGTAAAAAGAACACAGGTAAATGACCAAACGACAATGCACCAATTAATAAACCCGGGACTATTTTGTCACAAACACCTAAACAAAAAACGCCATCAAACACATCGTGCGAAAGAGAAATTGCCGTAGACATAGCAATTACATCACGAGAAAAAAGCGAAAGTTCCATGCCGTCACGCCCTTGCGTAACACCATCACACATTGCAGGAACGCCACCAGCAACTTGTGCTGTAGCATCGAATTTGGTAGCAATGTCTTTAATTAAATCTGGGTAATCTTTGTATGGCACATGAGCCGAAAGCATATCGTTATATGAGTTGATAATAGCAAGATTTGGCTGCTCATCAGCCTTTAAGCGCGCTTTGTCATCACTGCTACAAGCAGCCATAACATGGGCTATATTTCCGCAACCTAAACCGGCACGAACTCTTGTTTGTTTTTTTGCGTGCGAAATACGTTCTAAATAATCTTGACGGGTATTTTTACTGCGTTCGATAACGCGCTGGGTAACTTCTTGAATACGAGGATGTAACATAATTTAACTCATCTCTATTAGTTAGAGGATAAAGGCTCAGTAGCAACTACAGACTCCACGTAAATAACTGTACTGAGCATCTTTGATTTACCCGTTCAAAGGTACGCTACCAGGGAGCCTCTCACAACAACCCTGACACCGGTGTCACTGTATTAACGCATAGCAATGACACCGGTGTCAACCCCGGGTAACAAAAATAGTTTAATATTTTAACATGACCGAATAATGACCTATTTGATTTTTAGGCACAAAGTATATTTTAGCAAGTTTAGAGCAAAAAAAAGCCCGAATAAGCGTCACTCATATTCGGGCTACTGTGAAAGTGTTTTTAACTCACTATTTTATCGCAGAGGTAGACTCACGTGTAATTAAGCGCGATTCAAGCGTTACCTGGTATGGTTGTTCTTGAGGCTGAGCTATATGAGATATAAGCTGTGTTACGGCTTGTTTTGTCATTTCCTCAACGGGCTGTGCAATAGTCGTTAAACCAGGCCAAATATGACGCGCAATAGGTGCGTTATCAAAGCCCGCAATAGAAATATCATCAGGTACTTTAAGTTGGCGCTGGGTAGCTAATTTTAATACCGCTGCCGCCATGTAATCGTTTGATGCAAATACAGCTGTTGGCCTAGGTGATAAGTCTAAAATACTGCGCGCGCTGTCGACACCTGAGTGATAACTAAAGTTACCCTCCTCTACTAAGCGCTCATCAAATTCTATTCCATGGCTTGCAAGTGAACGCCTGTAGCCTTTAAAACGCTGTTGCGTCGCACTGTGATCGGGGTGCCCTTTAATAAACGCAATTGATTTATGACCAAGACTAATTAAATGCTCGGTAATTTCAAATGCGCCTTGTTCATCATTACTACGAACTGAAATAGAATCATCTTGAAGTAAAGCTGACGCAACTCTTGCGTAAGGAATTTTTTTAGATTTTAAAAATGAAACCAGCTCGGCAAAATCACCAAAAGGAGGTGTTAATACAATGCCATCTAATCGAGAAGTCTGTAGTAATTGCTCAATATTATTTATAAGGGCTTCACCACGAAACTCACAAGGGTGTATCAATAAGTTATAGTTATTTTCTTTGCATGCTTCTAAAGCGCCCGTTTGCACCCGAGTGATATAACTTTTACTGGGATTATCGTATAAACAACCAATAATAAAGCTACGATTTTGTGCAAGGCCACGCGCAATAGGATTAGGTGTGTAATCAAGTTCTTTAAATACCGCGAGTACCTTTTCTCGGGTAGCGGCACTTACATTTGGCTCATTATTTAAAACACGCGAAACGGTTTTTTTAGAAACCCCAGCATGGCTTGCTACACTATTTATGGTTACTTTTTTCATCTATCCATTATCCAAATACAACCAATAAGGCCAAAGCCCTATTTGCTATTGTGTAAACACGCAGCAGCGCCAATAAGCGGTATGTTGTCTTGTGTTACAAGTGTTACAGGGATTTGCCCTGCGTACTGCGACATAATACCTTTTTGCGAAAATCGTTCAACAAAACGACTCTCTAGAAGTCTTGCTTGCATACGAGGCAGTATTCCACCGCCGATAAATAATCCGCCTAAAGCGCCGTAAACAACGGCTAAATCGCCGGCTACACTGCCGATCCAATCACAAAATTGGTTAAGCGTTGCATCACAAACAGTACATTCACCGCTATTTGCTAGACTACTTATTTGCGCCGCGTCTAAATTTTTAGCTGTTACACCCTTAACTGCAGCCATGGCCTTGTACAAATGCGCAATACCAGGGCCTGAAAATACTGTTTCGATAGAAACATGCGGATGATCTTTACGTAACTCATTTAATAATAAGGTATCGAGCTCATTAACAGGTGCAAGCGATATATGCCCTCCTTCTGAACTTAAAACAGCGGTAGATTGCGACGTTCTAACTAAACACGCTGCACCAAAGCCAGTACCTGGACCTATAACACCAATGTTTGCATTGTCATCAGCTTGACCCGATTTAACAATGACATTTTGTTTAGGATCTAAATAAGGGGCGGCGTATGCAAAGGCAGCAAAATCGTTTATGACTTCTAGTTGTTGTAAATCAAAATGAGTTTTAAATTCACTGACGCTAAAATGCCAACCTAAATTAGTTAAATGCACTTGCCCAGCTTTTATTGGACCTGCAACGGCTAAACATGCGCGTTTAGGTGTAATATGCGGGACTGTTTGTAAATATTGCTCAAGCGCACTTTGAAGTGAGCCAAAATTAGCACTAGGGAAAATATTAATGTGCTCTATTACAAATTGGTTGGTGTGTTCATTAAAAGCAGTGATTAAAGCAAAGCGGGCATTAGTGCCGCCAACATCAGCAACTAAGATGGGATCAAATTGTGCAGAAGCGTTTGGGCTCATAGTATTATCTCTTTTGTTAAGCGACTCATGCTTATTATTTTACAATGGTGTACCATTGTTATTTATACTTTGAGCTATCACCTCAAAGTAGCTATCACAGTAAAAAATGCTGCCTATAAAGATATAGACAGCGAATACGTTTTGACAACAAAATGATAAAACATTGACATTATGACACCGGTGTCAGCCGTTTATCAATAAAAATATACGTTAATTCACAAAAAGCTTGAAATTATTCATTAATAAACGAAAATGACACAATTATTTATCAAACTAATTAAGTTGTAACAATGAAAGGTAAAGCCACCTCATTTGATATTGCCCACTATGCAGGGGTATCTCAATCAACTGTATCTCGCGCTTTACGTAACAGCCACCTTGTTAATGAGGAAACACGTAAGCGTGTTTTTGATATAGCTAAAAAACTTAATTATAAAGTTGATAAAAATGCCAGTAACTTACGCACACAGCAAAGTAGTACGCTTGCATTACTTTTATTTGAAGACCCCACTTCTGACGAGTCACAAATTAACCCTTTCTTTTTAGCCATGCTTGGCAGCATTACTCGTGCTTGCGCTAAAGAAGGTTACGATTTATTAGTTTCATTTCAATCGGCCAGTGCTGATTGGCAAGCAGACTACGAAGATAGCCACAGAGCTGATGGTATTATTTTACTCGGTTATGGCGATTACATTGATTACCAACCAAAATTTAGCACCTTACTTGAACAAAACACGAAGTTTGTTTGTTGGGGTGCAACCGTTGATAATCGACCCGATTTAACTGTTTGTTGTGACAACTACGGTGGCGGTAAGCTTGCCGCTGAGCACTTTATTGCTCATAGCAGAACTGATTGCGCTTTTATTGGAGATGCATCTGATCACAGCCCTGAATTTTTTAGTCGCTTTCAGGGCTTCAAAGATGAGCTATTGGCTAACAATGTTAAAATAAACGAACGTAAAATGGCTAACGCTATATCCACTGAAGAATCTGGGTATCACGCCACTCGCTCACTTATCGCTAATAATATTAAATTTAACGCCTTATTTGCTGCAAGTGACTTAATTGCTATTGGTGCTATACGGGCGCTTAAAGAAGCAAATATTAACGTGCCAAAAGATGTTGCGGTAGTCGGCTTTGATAACATAGCCATTGCTAGTTATGTAAACCCACCGCTGACGACGATAGAGCAAAACACCACTGTTGCAGGGCAAATGCTCGTAGAGAACTTATTAAAACTGATACGTGGTGAAGAAGTACAAAGCACCCTATTACCTCCTATTTTGATTCCTAGAAAGTCGAGCTGAGCCTGTCTGATAAAATAAAGCAAAATTAACAAACCATTCTAATTGGCAGTTACAACTACTTAAATTTTATTCTCTATACTTTTATCTATTTATTTCACTT
>NZ_WTKW01000084.1:0-13739 GCF_011378745.1 Pseudoalteromonas sp. Z1A6 | reverse complement strand
TGCATGCCAGCATAAAGCAATCTGCGTACGTAATCGTAAAACTTAATGCCTCTAGCACTTCATTAATAGTTAAGCTGATTAAAATTAAAGAATTCATAATTATCCCCTGTTGAGTAAGGTAACTATGCCAGCGTACAAAAATAATAAGAGTGTGAAGTGTCATCAACTTTTATGACATTTGTCATGCGATAAAAAAATTCATCTTAAGAATTTTTAAGCAATGTTAATATGTTCAAAAAGTACAACAAGGAAACTAAATGCAATCTCAGCAGCAAAGTTTAATTTATTTGCACATAGCGGTATTACTTTTTGGCGGAACCGCTTTATTTGCCAAGCTTATTGGTTTAAATGCTTTAGATATTACCGTTTACAGAACTGCAATTGCAGGAATGGCTATTTTAGCCATGCTGTATTTTCAAAAAAAACAAATTAAACTAAACAAGCCTAAAGACTACCTTATTGCATTATTTTTAGGTGTTGCGGTGGGTATTCACTGGGTAACCTATTTTGCTGGTATGCAAATGGCCGGTATAACAATTGGGATGTTGGCATTTTTTAGCTACCCCGTAATGACGGTATTTTTAGAGCCCTTATTTAATAAAAGCAGGCCAAAAGCAAAAGATATAATAAGTGCGGCGGTGGTTGTTTTAGGGATTTACCTGTTAGTACCAAGTGCAAACTTGGGCGACGATGTAACCTTAGGTGTAATAACAGGTGTGATATCGGCATTGTTTTTTTCAATCAGAAACATTACCCATAAGCGCTACTTTAGCCAATATGGTGGCCCGCAAACGATGTTTTATCAAACCTTAGTGGCAAGCATTATGCTGTGCGCATTTATAGAAGTGCCGGTATATGAGGTTAGTCATCACGACCTAATTTTAATTGCCATAGCGGGTGTTATTTTTACAGCTACACCGCACTCGTTATTTGCAGCAAGTTTAAAGCATTTATCAGCGGCAACTGCGGGGTTAATTTCTTGCTTACAACCACTTTATGGCACCATACTGGCTATAGTAATTATTCATGAACGTCCTACTGTTATGACGTTAGTTGGTGGAGCACTTATTGTTAGTGCCGCTTGTTTTGAAACGTGGTCAATCACTAAAAAGGCTCGACAATGAAAGTATTTGCACACCGTGGTGCCAGTGGGGATTTTCCTGAAAACACCAAAAGCGCTATTTTAGAAGCGTTAAAAGTAGGTGTTGATGGTATTGAAGTAGATATTCAAAGTTCCATCGATGATTACATGTTAATACACGACTCATGGCTCGATAGAACCACCAGCGGTAAAGGTAGAGTGAGTAACTTTACGGCACATGAACTATCTAAACTTGATGCTGGAAATGGTGAAAAAATTCCCACTCTTCAACAGTTGTTTGATTGGAATAACAATAAATCTTTATTAAATATTGAGCTTAAACATACATTTGAACTAGAAAGGTTTGTGGCTCAACTTGAAGAAAATATTGAAGCTAACAAAATATCGAAAGCGAATATTTTAGTATCATCGTTTGATCATCATCAACTACAGTGGCTTAAAAGCAAGCTACCATGGCTTAAAATAGGCGCCCTTACTTCTTCTATTCCAATTAACTATGCAAAGTTTGCAAGTGATTTAAACGCTTATAGCGTACATGCAGATAAAACCTTTATAAATAAGGCTTTTGCCGATGATGCAAAAAAAAGAGGCTTAAAGATTTATGCTTATACGGTCGATAGAGAACAAGATATAGCGCTAATGCTTGAGTATGGCATAGACGGAATTTTTACAAATTACCCAGCGCGAACCAAAGCTTACTTGTTATCGTTACAAAAAAGCTAACTTACACCTCCCTAACTAAAATAAGAATCGTAGGGCTTAAGCATAATGAGTAGTTTTATGAAAATTTATAACTATATAGAGCAAACATTCTTTTTTACGTTAACGCGTAAAATAGTCGGTAATTTAAGTTTTGTATTATTGTTCCAAGCAATTACGTTATTTTGGCTGCATCAGAGCTTAAGCGAACAACAGCAAAGTACAGGGCTATTTTGGCTGCTTACGCTTGTTATTATATCTGGTTTTATTTTTACTCTTTTTTATATGCGTTTTTTAATTGTTCGCCCTGTTACTGCTATGCGCGATACTTTGATAAAAATAAACCAACAAGATGCAAATTTAGCAGCAAAACTTCCCCACTTTTCGTATGACGAATTTAAAGATTTAAGTTCACAATATAATATATTTACTGCCCATTTAAGTGAGTTACTCAGCACAACATATAACAGTGCTCAAGCTAGTGCACACAGTAATATACAAGTCACTGAATCGATGAAAAATACTGAGCAATCAAGTGAGCAACAAATACAGTTAAGCCACAGTATTATTAATGCCAGTATGCAAATAACCCAAAGCTTACAAAACATAGTAAATAATACAGATAGCGTGCATAACGTTAATAATGAACACCTTAACTTTGTAAAACTATCTGCATCAGAGCTCGCTGCTTTAGTAAAGCAGGTTAAACTTATTACTAATATGCTAGGTAGCTTTTCAAATACAATTGCGGGACTGAAAGAGAACAGTGAAAACATTCGTAGTATTTTAAAAATGGTTGAAGAGTTTTCTGATCAAACTAATTTGTTAGCCCTTAACGCCGCAATAGAAGCAGCTAGAGCGGGTGAAGCTGGCAGAGGGTTTGCCGTAGTTGCAGACGAAGTACGCACACTTTCAATAAAGGTCAGTGGCGCAACTAGGCAAATAAGCGACTTTATTACTCAAATGAATGAGCTAGTAAATGAAACAAATAAAGAGTCAGAGCAATTAATGACTCACTCCAATAACGCACAAAGCTCAATTAGTGCAACCTCCGAGGGTTTTACAAAAATGCTTAGTGAGTTTGAGCACAACCAACAGCAACTACAACAAATAGCCAGTGCTGTGCATATGCTTGAGGGCACTCAAACTAATACTCACCAATCGGTAGAGCAAATAGTAGCTTTAGGTGAGCAAGCTAAACAGCAAATAGATACGGCATTAGCCGATAGCGAGCAATCTCAACAGTTAAGCTTACAAACTCAACAACAGTTAAAACGCTTTGTGCACTAAGAAGCGTTTTCGGGCTTAGAGAAATATGGTAAATTACGCAGCTATTAATTTAAGTGTGTAAAGCGTGTGAGCAACCCTACCCCAGACTATGAAAAATTAGCCCTGCAAATAAAAACCTGGGGGCAAGAGCTTGGCTTTAGCGAAGTAGGTATTACTGATATTGACCTATCTAAGCACGAAGCCCAACTACAACGCTGGCTTGATGCAGGCTATCACGGCTCGATGGATTATATGGCTGCGCATGGCATGAAACGCGCTCGCCCTGCTGAATTAGTACCTGGTACACAACGTGTTATATCTGTAAAAATGAACTACCTCCCACCTGATGCTGGCTTTGCAAAAACCTTAAAAAATAAAGAAAAAGCATACATAAGTCGTTATGCACTGGGTCGTGATTACCATAAATTAATGCGTAATCGTTTAAAAAAACTCGGCCAAAAAATAGAGCAAGAAATTGGCGAATATGGCTTTAGGCCCTTTGTTGATTCAGCCCCGGTACTTGAGCGTCAACTTGCCGAAAAAGCCGGTTTAGGGTGGCGTGGTAAGCATTCTTTATTAATTAACCAAGAAGCAGGATCGTGGTTTTTTTTAGGCGAACTATTTATTGATTTACCTCTACCAATAGATGCAGAGAACACGTTTGAAGGCTGCGGAAAATGTGTTGCTTGTATTACTCTTTGCCCAACAGGTGCAATTGTAGAGCCTTACGTTGTTGATGCACGTAAATGCATATCGTACTTAACGATAGAACACCAAGGCCCCATACCCGAACAATACCGAACTTTATTAGGCAACCGTATCTATGGTTGTGATGATTGCCAGTTGGTATGCCCTTGGAATCGTTATGGACAAATAACGGATGAAAATGATTTTCATCCTCGTACTCAATTAAAAAATAAAGATTTACTTGAGCTATTTGCTTGGGATGAGCCTACATTTTTAAAAAATACCGAAGGCAGCCCTATTCGCCGCATAGGTCACGAACGTTGGTTACGTAATATAGCGGTCGGTTTAGGTAATGCAGAGTTTAGCCCGGCTATTATTCATGCTTTACAAGATAAAAGCCAAATATCCAGCGAGCTTGTTTTAGAACATATTGAATGGGCGCTTGCTCAACAAAACGATAAACAACGATTACAAATTCGTAAAACGGCTAGGTTAATCAGAATCGTAGAAAAAGGCTTACCCAGAGATGCATAATGCAGTTGGAGTAAGCCTCAAAGTAACATTATTTAATTAAATATATTTAGCTCTTTAAAAGCAATGACAGGTCTTGCTCAATTTCAGCAAAAGCTGCTTTTACCTGTTTAACAGACTCCTCTCTGGCCACTGAGTTTTGGATAGTTTCATCTACTTTTTTATAAATAAACACCTCCTGATCTTCATCTAATCCCATTGATGGGATACGTTCTTCGAGCTCTTCTTGTAACTGTTTAAACACTTTTTCGTTGTTTTGACGGTTGTCATTCAATAAGCTAATTAAGCCATGAAACTTACTGTGAACTGTACTTGCTACGGCATTAAGTTTTGCTTGTTGTGATTCAAGCATTTTCTTAGTCATGATGGCGCGTAGTTGCTGCTCGGTAACACTGACAATAAAACATACGTGGTCGCGTATACGCCCGTGTTTATCTGGATCGTGATCAGGCATATTTAAAATAAGTAAGCTAATCAATTCATAGTTAACTAAAATTCGATGCGAAAATTCATGTAAACGCCCTTTGTTTTTAAGCATTTCAAATAGCTCCACCACAATAGGTGAACACACGCCGCTTAATGCAAAGTGACTAATTTCATCGTTCTCTCTAAACTCAACATTACTTTGCAAATCAAAAGATTGTAGGCAATCTATAAGCGCTTTACCTAGCTCTTGAGGGTCGTTAATAAAGCCTATGTTTTCAACGTAGTTAACTATCTGCCCCATTTCACTGCTGTTAGCCATGGCATTAAATGCAGTTGATGTAGCATCTTCAACTTGCTTTTCAAGGCTTTGTTTTTCAACAAGTACTTGGTTTAAATTTTTAAGCTTTGACTTAAGTTCATCATGGCCAAAGGGTTTTACAATATAGTCTTCTGCACCAACCGAGTAGCCTTCCATACGCTCTTCAACTGTGCCACGAGCAGACACAAACATAACAATAATGTGTGCTGTATTTGGGTTTGCTTTAAGTGCCTTACATACTTCATAGCCGTTCATTTGCGGCATACTTACGTCGAGCAATATAACCTGAGGCATATAGCCTTCAACCATGTTTAAACACTCAGGACCACTTGTTGCTACTTGTAATTCAAAATCAAGATCCTCTAAAATCTCCTCAATAATTTCAAGGTTAAAGGGTTCGTCATCAACGGCAAGTATTTTAGTTAAGGCCATAATTTATCATCCATTCAAATTCTCAAAAAAAGTTACTTGGTATGCTAACTAGCAATTAATTACTGTGTTGTATTAATTGATCTTCAGCCAAATGATCATCTAGATTTATTTCTAATGGCACCTGTATAGATATAGTTGCACCACCATTTTCGTTGTTACGTGCAGTGATCTCACCTTGATGTAAAGACACAAACTCTCTACACAATGCAAGGCCCAATCCGGTACCACCGGCACCGCTATTTGTTTTGCTGCTTTGTACAAACTTAGTAAAAATATGTTCCAGCTCATCTTCTGGTATACCGACCCCATTATCGGTAACCTCTATAGTAGCAAGCTTATTATCTGACTCTAAATTTACCCGTATTTTACTTTTGGGTTCGCTAAATTTAAGTGCATTACCTAATACGTTTCGAAGTAACTGATTTATTTGCTCTTCATCACATTGCGCAATTACAGGTAATGGCTGCGCGGTAAATACAACCTCAATTTCTTTTTCCATTGCCGTACCAGATACATCATCAATACTTGTTTTTATAATGTTCGCTAAATTATATGGACGAGGATTAAATGGAAACTTACCCACATCTAGCTTAGATAGGTCGAGTAAATTATTTAGTAACGACAGTAAACGCTCACCACTACTCTCTATTCGCGATAGGTATTTAATGAGTTTTTCTTTTGCAAAATCTCCAGTTTCTAGTTTGCTTAAACCAAAACGCGAAAAGCTTAAAATAGAGTGCATAGGTGTTCGAAGTTCATGCGACATGTTTGCTAAAAATTCTGATTTACTTAAGTTTGCAGCCTCAGCCACGTTTTTAGCGTGCTCGAGCTGTGAGGTACGCGCTCTTACTTGCTCTTCAAGGAGATCTTTTGCTTCAAGTAGTAAATCTTCTTTTTGCTTAAGGTGGGTTACATTTTTAAATATTACGGCAAGTGCTATTTCGCCATGGTGATCTATTTCATTAAAAGATCCCACTAACGGTATATAGCCCCCTGCAGTTTTAGATAAACGTAAGTCGCAGCTAAATTGGCGATTGCTGTTTAGTGTCGAAATTTTATTTTTAATACCTAACGTAGAATCATCATCTAAAAAGCTAAATACTGATTTACCTTCTAGTTCGTTAAACGGTAAGTTAAATAGTTTTAAACAAGCATCATTAGCTTCTATCACTCTACCGCATTTCTCAAACAACATAATTGCATCAGGCGTATGCTTATAAATAACCTGAAGTAGGCTGTCTTTTTCAATCAGGGCATCAACCGTATCTTGTAGCCTTTCGACAAGTTCTGCGTTATGGCGTTTTAATAACTCTGTTTGCCACAGTTTATGTATTGATTGTAATAATGAGCTGTCGTTCAATGGCTTAATAAGTACGTCTTCTACACCTTGACGAATAGCTTCAATCATTGAAACTTGATCGGGACGTGAGGTAAATAATAAGCAACGGCAATGTGGTTGCATTATTTTTAAGTTTGAAAAAATTTCTAAACCGGTCCCGTCATCTAAAACAAAATCACTTATTAGTATATCGATTTGCTTTTCTTTCGTAATTTCTAAAACTTCTGCAGAGGTGGTTGCTGTATGGGTCTCGATATGAGCACCAATCAAGCTGTTTTTCATTTTTTCGAGGCGCTCAGGAACATGATCGACGAGTAAAATAGCGGGTAATTGCAAAATATGATTAGAGCCTAATTCTAGTAGGCTCTCTAAAAGAGAAGTAATTTCTTTATTAGAAAAAAACGGGTAGATCACGGTTGCGTCAGGCGCAACATGATTTAGCTCACTAAACGCAGTTAGTTGCTCACCACTTTGTGCTTTTGGAGCAAGCAGCATAAAACGCTCTTGCGCTACTTGGCTAACAAGCGGTTTTATAGAATCAACAGGGACACCATGGGCAACAACAACTAAGTCGTAGTCGCCTATATTGGTATACATGTCTAGCATGCTGAAATGAATTAATTCGACTTCACATCCTATTAATTCTAAAAGCACTTTCACACGCATTGCGATGACACTGCTACTATCAACAATTAATATTTTTCGAATCATCAAGCTACACTTCAAATTAATAAACTTAATATGTTAATAGCGTAGACTATTTTTATTTAATTGGCATAAACCCTTCGTCTTATTTTGTAAAAAAATATTACAACATTATGAAAAATAATTTATTCCAGATGTTTTCCAAAAATAGTAAGGCTATACGCCTTATCATCCATTATGGCAACGCTTGGCAACTCACCCCATATTGCAAAATCAAAATGCTTAAACAATTTAACACTCGGTAAGTTATGACTAAAAATAAAGCCGAGTAATACTTTAATATTTAATTGCTTAGCTTGTGTTTGAGCAAATATCATTAGCTTTTTACCAAGCCCTTTACCTTGCGCTTTACTGGTAATGTAAATGCTCATTTCTACTGTGCCGTCGTAAGCTGGGCGCCCATAAAACGATTTATAACTTACCCAAGCAAGTACTTGGTCATTTTCGCAGTAAACGTAAATAGGCCTTTTATCGTTGTGGCTATTAAACCAGTTACGCTTTTCGTCAACGCTCACTTCTTGCGTATCTGCAGTTACCATTCGCCCTGCAATAGTTTCGTTGTAAATGGCTACAATTTCATTAAGATCATTAATAGTTGCTAAACGGATTGTCATAGGTCATTAGAGGGTTGATCAATTTGTTCCATATTAGCGTATGATTATCCAATCAAACAATCGTAAAGTTTAGGTAATGTAATGCTTAAAATAATTATAATAGGTTTAACGGCTTTACTTATTAATGCTCCCCTTCAAGCTCAAACACCATCAATCATAAATAAAACCTCTACACAGGACTGCCAAGATTTTACCAATGTAGATATACGAAAGCTTCGCTCAAAAGAATCTATTAACTTGTGCCAATTTAAAAATAAACCTTTGTTAATAGTAAACACGGCAAGTAATTGTGGTTTTACATATCAATTTAAAGGCCTTGAAGCGCTATATCAACAATACAAAGAGCAAGGTTTAGTCGTATTAGGGTTCCCCTCTGATGACTTTTTTCAAGAAGAAGACAATGAAAAAGAAACAGCGAAAGTATGCTTTGTAAATTATGGTGTAACTTTTCCCATGTTTGCCACCAGCAAAGTTCGTGGTAGCGAAGCAAATCCAATTTTTAAATATTTGAATGAGCAAACTAGCTCTCCAAATTGGAACTTTTATAAATACTTAGTGTCTGCTGATCGTAAAACAGTTTTACGGTTTAACAGCAAAGTGGCACCTAATTCAGAGCAAATGATTACTGCAATTGAAACTGCGTTTTCTGATAAATAAGTTTATACTGGTACAATTAGTTGAAACTAACTAGAATGATATTTCAATTCGGTTAAAAAAACACCACACTATACTCGGGAGATTTTATGACAGTAGCAAGCGCACGACATATACTTGTAGACAGTGAAGCACAATGCTTAGACTTAAAAACAAAAATTGAGCAAGGCGAAGACTTTGCTGAACTAGCAAAAGCACATTCTAATTGTCCTTCAGGTCAGGATGGCGGTGCTCTTGGTGAGTTTGGCCCTGGTATGATGGTTCCAGAGTTTGATAAAGTTGTGTTTTCTGCGCCAATTAATCAAGTACAAGGCCCTGTGCAAACTCAATTTGGTTATCATTTACTTGAAGTTACTAGCCGTTCAGAATAAATTTAACTGTACTGTAAGTAACATTTGATAAAAGCCGCTTATGCGGCTTTTTTATGGAGTAATTATGCAATTAATTGGTTCTGTACCTTCACCTTACGTGCGCCGCATTAGAATTTGGGCACAACAAAACAGCTGCAAACCAGAGCTTGTAAGTCTCGATATATTTTCTGAGCAAGATCGCCCTACTATGGCCAGTAAAAATCCAGCTCGAAAAATCCCAATACTGGTAGATGGCGACTTAACTCTTAGTGACTCTAATTCTATATTGCGTTATTTACTTGAAAAAACAGGTCAGCCAAAACTAACGTGGCCTCAAGAGCACTTACTTACGACTATAAATGCTTGTAACGATTCGTTAGTAGAAATGGTGTTATGTAAACGTTCTGGATTTGACACCAAAAGCGATAAATTATTTTTTAATCTGCAAAACGAACGTATTGAACAAACATTAAGCTTTTTAAATACCCATTTAAGCGATGAAGAATTTAAAAGCTGTGAATACCTCAACATCAGTTTATACTGCCTGCTTGATTGGATTTGCTTTCGCGAATTAGCTGACTTTAGTCAGCATTCAGCGCTTGTTGCTTTTCATAAGCAATATGACGAGCGCCAAGCAGCAATAGACACCAATCCTCGTCACTAATTTAAAAGGGTAAACACATGAGCGATATCGAAATTGAATCACAACTAGTTAACTTCGTAGAAAAAGTACGTATTAGCGAAGTAATTTGGGCACTTGGTGCAGAAGATAATGGCTTTGTAGTGTGCGATTCTAACCAATTTGATGAAACTGACGTATTACTGCTTTGGGAAAGTGAAGCAGCAGCTAAAGCACAATGTAAAGAAGAGTGGAAAGATTACAGCCCAGTAGAAATCAACCTTGATGAGTTTTTAGATGCATGGGTTGAAGACTTAAACGAAGACAACGCACTTGTTGGCATTAACTGGAATGATGACCAAGTATGCACAGAAATTGAGCCTACAGGTTTAGCTCGTGCATTGAGTGAATAATACTTTATACGCTTTACGTTAAAAGCGAATAAAACCCGACTAGCATCTACTGCTAGTTGGGTATAAAATAAAACACATCATTATTTTCAAGGTATTACGTTGAAAACCCATCTTGGTCGCCGGCCCTTTTCAGCCATGGAACTGCACACTCTTTATAATGGATATATATACGGTGATTTTAAAGTTGCACGAGAGCAACCAAAACACTGGCATTTTTGGCTCCCTTTAATTGCATATTATAGTGGTGCTTATAGCGATGAGATTGGTTATTTAACGCTTGATGATCTGTCCCTTGAAAAAAACGTCTTATGCTTTAATTTTCATACCCACGGTAAAATAAAACCTCGCTTAGTTCCTGTACATCAAGCACTTATAAATGCTGGATTTAATGAATATATAACGTTCATCAAATCGCAAAACCAACACCGATTAATGTTCGACTTACCCGCTAAAACTGGCAGGTACAGTGAAAAAGTCCGCATTTGGTTTTCAGGCGAAGGTGAGCGAGCCGGTTATCTGCAAAAATGTGATATACCAAACGTAGATCAACTCGGTATGAAAACAGCAATAAGCAGTCTTCGTCTTAACTTTGAGCAACAAGTGCGTATATACGCCCTACAAGCTAACTCTAAAGACGCCTTTAATTACTTGATGGGTTTTAACGAGTATCCACACGATGTGTTTAGCGATACCCACTTATTAAATACCGTTGTCCAACAAATACGTATTATTAACTCACACCTGCATTGGCAGCGTTTTATAACGCGCGAAAGCCACTGACAAACTTTGTTACTATTTCCCCTTAAAGTCACCGTTATAATCAATTACTCTATTTAAAAAAACTGTTAGGATATCTAACCCCCTAATTATATGAGCATAAAAAAGCCTATTTAGGGTAGTTTCTAACAACAACAATCTAGGGATCACTATGTTTCTTAAAAGCCTCTTAACAGTGAGCGTTGCTTTGGCAATGGGTGCTGCAAACGCTAACGAATTCGTTATTGAAAAACTCGCAAAACCAAGTTCACAACAGGTGTCGTTAACACTCGACCCGAGCCAAGATACATTCACAGGGATGACTGAGATTTCCCTAGAAGTACTAAAACCAACAAAATACATTGAGTTAAATGGCGTAGCTTACGCTGTTAAAATGGCGCAACTGCTTGGTGATGAAAACTGTGATTTAAACAATGAAATGCTTAAAACAGGTAAAGTGAAATTTAGCTGTGATGAGCAAATTCAACCAGGTAAATACACACTTAAAGTTGATTTTTCAGCGCCATATAACCGTCAAAGTGTTGGTTTATACAAAACATTAGACCAAGGCACTCCTTACTTATTTACTCAATTTGAAATGAGTGATGCACGCCGTGCATTTCCTGTTTTTGACGAGCCAAGTTACAAAATTCCATTTCAGTTAACGATTACTGCGCCTACATCACAAAAAGTATATTCAAATACGCCAGAGTTAAAAACAACAGTTAATGGCGATATGACCACACACTTTTTTGATAAAACACCGCCAATCCCTTCATACCTAGTAGCGATGGCTGTTGGCCCGTTTGAAGAATTAGAAATTAAAGGCATGCCAATTCCTGGTCGTGTAATTACCCCACAAGGTAAAATTCACTTAGCCCAATACGCAAAAGAAAATATGCCAAAAGTACTGGGCGCACTTGAAGCGTATTTTGGTATCCCTTACGTTTACAAAAAATTAGACTCAGTAGCGGTACCAGAGTTTCCATTTGGCGCAATGGAAAACTCAGGCTTAGTGACCTACAGAGAAGATATTTTATTGGTTGATTTAGCTGCCGCAACACGCAGTAAAAAACAACGTAATGTATCAATTATTGCTCACGAACTTGCTCACCAATGGTACGGTAACTTAGTAACCATGAAATGGTGGAACGACTTATGGTTAAACGAAGCGTTTGCTAGCTGGATGGCTGCAAAAATTACTAAGCAGCTTAACCCTGAGTTTGAATCGCACTTAGACCTGCCACAAAACAACGTAATGGCACTTGATGCACGCCTAAGCACCAAGCCTATTCGTAAGCCAATTAAAACCGAAGCTGACATTATGGACGGTTTAGGTCTTGCTTACAGTAAAGGCAGCTCAGTACTTGCTATGGTTGAAAACTGGATTGGCGAAGATGCATTTCAAAAAGGTATTCAAAGCTACTTAAAAGAGTTTTCATATAAAAACGCAGAAGCGGCCGACCTATGGGAAGCACTTGGTAAAGCATCAAATCAAGACGTAGCGAGTGTTTTAAAATCGTTTATTGAACAGTCTTCTTTCCCATTAGTTAAAGTAAATCAACAAGGCAGCAAAGTAACTATTTCACAAAGCCGCTTTGTAAATGCAGGCGTTGATGCGCCAGAGCAGTTATGGAATGTACCGGTTGCAATTAAATATGGTGCTGGCGATAAAGTAAAAACAGCAAATGTATTACTTAATAAACAAAGCCAAACGCTAGACTTAGACTTTGAGCCAGAATGGATTTATCCAGATCAGGGTGCACTAGGCTACTACCGCTGGGTAATGGATGACGCACAATTTAGCGCACTTGTTAAAAAGGCGCCAAGCGTACTGAGTGACCGTGAACGCTTAGCGTTGTTATCGGCTACTGATGCACTACTTGACGCTGGTGTTATATCTGCGGCTAAGTTAATGCAAACACTTGAAGTGTTCGTAAGCGATAGCCACCCTCGCGTAGCAAATACCGCGCTAGGTTACTTAGTATCGCAACAACGTACTTTTAAAGACGATAGCAATAAAGACCTATGGCCTGAATTTATTCGTAATGCAGTAACGCCTGCAGCTAAAAAATATGGTTTAGAAGCTAAAGCGGGAGAAGACGGAGCTATTGCACAACTTCGTGCGGCCGTTGTATCACGCTTAGGCTTTGATGGTGAAGATCAAAACGTAATCAGTAAAGCGAAAGAGCAAACACAAGTTTATTTAAATCATCCACAAAAAGTAGACCCTTACTTAGCGGGTACGTACTTAACTCTTGCTGCTTTTCATGGTGACAAAGCGCTGCTTGATCAATTCATGACAACGTTTGAAACAACGAAAGATCCACAAGTACGCACTAACATGCTTGCTGCAATGGGCTTTTTTGGTAAACCTGAATTACAAAAAGCGGTATTAGCTTATAGCTTAACGGATGAAGTAACTGCCTCTGACATGCGTACTATTTTGTCAGGTCAAAGTTATACAGATGAGCGCCAAGCGTTATTTATTGACTGGGTTTACAGTAACTACGATAAAGTAACAGCAAGCTTACCGCCTTTCTTTATTCCTAACTTACCGTACTTTACAACGGCGAGTTGTAATGCAGAAAGCTTAGCTAAAACAAAGACCTTTTTTAACGAAAAAGTAGCTGATGTAGCCGGTTACGCTCGTACATTAAGTAAGCTTGAAGAAAGCACAAACGATTGTATCGCGCTTAAAACACGTGAACTAGAATCGGTTAATAGCTTCTTAAAAAGTAAGTAACCCTTAGGTTTATTAAGCTATAAAAACACAAAAGCCGCTGAATATAAATTCGGCGGCTTTTTACGTTTATGTTTACGT
>NZ_WTKW01000083.1:0-13778 GCF_011378745.1 Pseudoalteromonas sp. Z1A6 | reverse complement strand
CCACCGTAAGGTGGCATTTTTTTGTTTGGATAGGTATAGGCTGTAATAAGCGTATTTTGAATAAAGGCATGGCTTTATAGGTGCTAACTTATAGGTGTGTAACCGGGTAAGTTATCAAAATCTACCTCATCTAGCTGCTCTGGGTTAGCATATTCATTGATATAATTTTTATAGACTTGCGACTCAATAAAAATAGCAAAAATGTCAGCATCAAGATGGTTTTTAGCAACCATTGACCCTAAAATAAATAAACACTCACTGACCGGTTTTGCTTTTTTGTAGGGCCTGTCTACTGCAGATAGCGCTTCAAAAATATCCGTAATAGCCATTAACCTTGCAGGCACCGACATTTGCTCTTTGGTTAAACCTCTTGGGTAACCAGTACCGTCAAGTTTTTCATGATGACCTAAAGCATATTCAGTCACATTGCTTAAGTGTTTAGGGAACGGCAGGGCATCTAAAATATTTTTAGTTACATCCATATGACGTTTCATTACTTCACGTTCGGCTTCGGTTAACGTGCCTCTTCGTATTGTTAAGTTTTCAACTTCATCAGCTGAGAGCAATGGTGTATTAATATCATTTATAACGAGTTGGTATTTGTTTGCAATGCGTTCAATGTGCTCAAGTTCTGCATCACCTAAAAACTCACCCCCTACATTCACACGCTGTAATAATGCACGGTCTAATGCCAACTGTTTAAGCTCGGTATCAAGTAGGCGTTCAAATTGTTGAACCTCGATAGGTTTTTGCAGCTTCATCGCACAGATGATTTTTTGCTGATACGCTATTTTTAAATCTCGGCTAATTATTTCAAATTTAGCATCTACATATTTTATTCGATCAAAAATAGTTTCTAGTTTTGTCGACTTTTCCATAATGTGATCGGGAGTCGCGATTTTCCCACAGTCATGTAACCAGCCTGCTATATCAAGTTCATGCCGGTCGGCCTCACTCATCGAAAATGAAGCCAAAGGGCCTTTATTTATATCATGTACGGCATCAGCTAGCATTAACGTGAGTGCTGGCACTCGTTTACAATGGCCACCGGTATGAGGAGACTTTTCATCTATTGCCATCGCAATTGTTTCAGCAAAGGTTGAAAAAAGATCTTCCATTCCCTTAATTAGTGTTGAGTTAGTTAGTGAAATAGCGCCTAAAGAGGCAAAAGATCGAATTAGAGTGACAAGCTCTTCACTAAAAGGAATGTTTTTATTTTGCGCATCTTTTACATTTATAAGCTGGATTACACCAATAATGTCATCTTCATGATCTTTTAAAGGAATTGTTAGCATGGACTCAGAACGATAACCCGTGCGTGCGTCCATTTTGCGAGCTGCGCTCATATCAAAGGGCAGGGCATCATACACGTCAGGAATGTTAATCACTTCGCCAGAATTTGCAGAGTGGGCAACAATAGCTGTTTCGTTTGGTTTGCCATCAATAAAAAGATCTATATTAGGAAAATCTACAGGGCTCCCTAAAGTGCCACCTAAATAAAGATTTAATGACTTATTTATTACCGTTTCAAACTTGAGTTGTTTGTTTGGGGTAATAGAGTAAATGCTGCCAGCATCAGAATTTGCTATCGACATCACAACTTGCAGTATTTCATCAAGTAACTTAGACGAGTTTTTTTCTGTTGTTAGCCTAATACTAATATCGATAAAATGCTGAAGGTTTGTTTTGTCTTTAATGTGCTGTCGCATATGTTTACTACTTTTTAGTATGTTTGAAGGCACCATTCCAATCCTTAGCTAGTGTTTGCAAATCAGTGCCCTTAATACGTTCGATAAAAATGGTATAAACGTCAGAGCTAAATACGGTCGTGCTGTGCAGTTCTTTAAATAAGCTAAGCGCTTGTGGCCAGTTTTTATTATAAAAAAGCGTCATGGCCTGCTGTGATTTTTTAACTTCATTTAACTGTTCTTCATCGAGCTTATCTGTAAAATTTATAGGCTCAAACAACTGTATAGCCGTTGTTTTTCCGACAACTTGTACTTTATCTATTAAACGAAATGAAATATGAGGGCATTCGTTCATCGTTTCTTCTGTAACAAGAATAGCTACGCCATAAAATTTGGTCAAGCTTTCTACTCTAGCACCTAAATTAACAGTATCACCAAGAACTGTATAGGCTTTACGGTAAACCGAACCCATATCACCTACATTCATATCGCCAGTACTTAAACCGATACCAATTTTTATTGCAGGCTGATTGTTTTCTGCAAATAACTGATTTACTTGCGTTAACCCGTTAATCATACCCATAGCGGCTTCAACACCATGGCGAGCGTGGTTTTCATCTATTAGTGGAGCATTCCAAAATGCCATCACCATATCGCCTACGTACTTATCAATAGTTCCGTTATGATCAAATATGATTTTGGTAATAGCCGTAAGATATTCGTTTAAATATTCACTTAACTGATGAGGCGACATACTTTCTGATACTGAAGTGAAACTACGAATGTCGGCAAACAACACCGTCATATTTTTTCGCTCACTTTTTTGAGATAAACTTTTGCCCTGTAGTATCATCTGATTTATACGCTCAGGAGGCATATATTGGTCAAACATAGATTTTATTTTTCGGCTATGTTTCATTTCAGCGATAGAACCAACAATGATGTAATAACCCGCTAATATAATGATGAGTAAAAGGGGCATTAATAAAGATAAACTAATTTTTTGCACTGACCATAAATAAACGTTTAAAAATATAACGACACTTGTGACTGTAAGAGACAAAATTATAATAAAACGTGCGCTCTTACCGTGGCTAAAAAACGACAGTACGCTACCCGTTAATGCAATGATGAGTAAACTTGCTCCCAGTGACCAATTAGGTTTAGATGGCAGTAGCTCTGGGTGCATTAATCCTTCAAATATATTGGCATGAACCTCCACACCGGGATACTGTAAACCAACAGGTGTTGATCTTAAATCAGCGAGTCCAATTGCCGATGTGCCAATAAAGGCTACTGTGCCTTCTAATTCCTCTAAACCAATTTTTTTGGTCAAAATATCGGTAGCCGAATAATAAGGGAAGCTATGTGCACGCCCTTTGTAAGGAATTAATATTTGCCCATATTCATCAGTTTGAATCCACTTATCTTGAAACTTTATACCTTCGAATAAGGTTATACCATCTAATATATTGGAACGGGTTTCTATGTTTTCAGCAAGGGTATAAAGTCGAGCAACTTCAAGTGCTAAAGAAGGGTAGAGCTTATTGCCAACTCGATTTATAAGAGCTGCTTTACGTATAAAGCCATCTTCATCGCTATGTGCATTGATAAAACCGGTGCCCGTTGTAGCATTTTGTAACTGAGGGATATTTACAATAGCACCAGGAAACTGGTTTATCTGTGAATTAGTATGATCCGCATTTGCCCACACAACACTGCTTTTAGCTGGCAGGTTTTGATTAGTGAGTTGTTCATCAATTAATAAAAAACCAAGAACAGTATCATTTTTAGATAATGCGCTTGCTAGTTTTGTGTCTGCATCGACTTGTTTAGTAATTTCAGCAAAGGGGATGGTGTACTTTTTTGATAAATCAGGAATTTCAGACATAATTTTTGTAACAGGGTTTTCTTCCTGTTCAGAAAAAAATATATCGAATGCAATAACAATAACACCTGCATCAGTAAGCTTTGTAACAAGGTCGGCTACTTTTGATCGACTCCAAGGAAAGCGTCCTTGTTCTTGCATGCTCTTTTCATCGATATCAATTATTACAACGGTTTCATCAATACGCCTAGGCGTCTCTGAAAGTGTTAGTAACAACCGAGAGTCGTATATTATACCTTCTACGCGGTTCACTAACTTTGCAAGCGACCCAGTTGAAAATAGCTCTATTGATGCAATTAATAATGTAATAACAGCGCCAATGAAAAAGTGCTTTGAAGTAATTGGTTTTAAGGAGCTAATGAGTAACGCTCCTTGATAGACTAAAAATCAAAAACTCGTCCTTCTCGGCCGCACTCTATTTTTACCTGTTGAGCGTACTGCGTGTGTAAATATTTTTCTATAGCCAATAACTGTTCATCGGTTCTTGATGGATCGTGGCTAATAATAACCACATTTTTAATACTCGCTTTTATAGCAAGCTCAGCCACCTGATCTATGGTGCTATGCCCCCAACCATGTTTAAGAGGCAAGTCTGCATCTATAAATTGAGCATCATGAATTAGTAAATCAGCGCCTTCAATAAAGTTGACCCATTCGCTAATACTTGTGTTTGCTTTTTCTGGCGGATTTAGCTCATTGTCGGTAACGTAAGCCACCTTTTTTTCATCTGCTTTAATACAATAAGCAGTACCACCACCAGGGTGATTTAGTGGAGCAGTCGAAACCAAAAAATCATTAAGTGTAAATTGCTTTTGAGACGATAAATCAGTATTAAGCGTAATGCTGGCAGGTAAATCTTGATAACACACCGGAAAGTACGAACCACTCATTTGCTTTAATATGGCATCTTGGCTTTTTTTATCATCAACGTTACCCACAGTAATAGTTATATCGCGGTTGGGTTGGTAAATAGGTTTAAAAAAAGGAAACCCTTGAATATGGTCCCAATGGTTATGCGTTAGCAAAATATTGATAGGACTTTGTGTTTCTAGTAAACGTGTACCGAGCTCTACAATACCGGTACCAGAGTCTAAAATAAGATCTTTACCGTTACTTTGTTCGATGTACACACATGAGGTATTTCCTCCAAAAATGTGTGTATTACTTCCTGCTGAAGCCATTGAGCCTCTAACACCAAAAAATTCAACTTTCATAATTTAAGGCTAAGCTCCATCTTCTACAAAATTGAATTTAGAAATACTAACATTGTTAGAGTTAGTGTCATTACAGGTGCTGCTTACAACAACTTGGGTGTCATTTTGTAAGATGATTGAAGTAAATACATGTGTACTGGTACATTGGCTTGCTTCATAAAATCCGGCACCACTGGCTCCAAACGTATTATCTAAGGTACCGTCAGTTAAAATACGCGCTAACATTCCTTTATTGTTAGCCATGCCGGCTAAAATAAGTTGATTGCTACTATCGAGCGCTGCACCACTTAGCTCAGTGTTACCGCTTGACGCCAAAGTATATTCACCGACACCATTTACGGCAAAGCTAGTATCAAGCGCACCCGTAACGAGCAACCTAATAACATTGGCTTTATTTGGCGAATCAATAAGGTTTGCTATTAAATATAACTTACCCGTTGTGTCAGTTAAAATCTGCGCTATTTTATTGTTGGTATCTGTGGTTTCTTCACCTACATATTTAAAGACTTCAGTACCATTTGAGCTTAACTTCAATGCGATTAGCTTTGAAGTGCCACTTAATACTGCCTTACCGCCAATGAAAATATCCGCATTGTCGGTATGTACACGGTTATAGTACTCAAAAGCTGAGCCTATGATACTTCCGCCAGTGCCAAAGTTAGGCTCAAGGGTACCTTCTGGCGTCAACATTATAACGATTGGGCTAGGAGTGCCACTTATTACGATTGACCCAACAGTAATAATGTTACCGCTATTATCAAGTGCAATACCTGTCAGGTTTACCAATTCTGCGCCACTGACAGAGGTTGTGTATACACCGTCTGTTGCAAATGAAGTGTCTAAATTACCAGACTGATCAACTTTAGCTACAAAGCCCGCTTCACCATTTTCACTATTTTTAGAGCCTGTAATAACTAAATTGCCGTCGCTTTGCTCGGTTAGAGCAACACGCGATTTACTCAAATCTATGGCAATTTCTTTATGGCCACTTTCGCTAAAGCTAGTATCGATATCACCCGCACTCGTAAAGCGTGTTAGTACTAACTTAGTAATTGAGTCCGATTTAGCCGTTGATGCAAGAATATACTTACCGGCATGAGGGTCATTGCTAAGTTGTAAAACGTGCATTGATTCGTCGTTTGTCGCATCTACTAAATTATTAAGGGTAAAGTAACCATTCGTTTCAAAGTTACTAAATAATGTGGCTTGACTGTCTATTGCTGCAATAAACGGTTTTGTATTTGAATCATCATTAACACCAGCTACCCAAAGAGTGTCATTAGAGTCGATAGCTAAAGTGTTGGCAAATTGCTTACCACTTATACCATCAATTATATTAATGCCGGAGGTGCCATAGGCACTATCTAAAGTACCTTCATTATTAATCCGTGCTGAAAATAATTTTTCTGAGGCTGATACGCCAGTCGTCCCCGACAAACTAATGCCATTGTTACTAGGCTCGTGTTTAATACCTGTAATTTTAGCGCCGCCATTACCATTTCCACCATTACCATCAATATCATAAATTGCTATACCAGCATCACCAAAACTCGTTATAAGAGTACCCGTTTTATCAATAGCCAAAACCACGGCTTCTTTTTCACCACTGTTACGAGTTATGTAACCACCTGCAAAAGCAGTAAATTCAGAATCACTAACTCCGCCTACAGCAAAAAGTTCGTCGTCTTTATCATTATCAGATATATCAATTGTTAGTGCTGCGCCACCATTGAAGCTATTGTCATTATCGCCATCAGATTTTAAATAACGAAGTAGAGAGTCTTTTGTTCCCTCTGCATTGGTAACACTCCCAACCACTAAGTAATCGGAATCATCAAAGTTCTTAACTGCAAAGCCTTCATCATCTCGATTAGCGCCGCTAACATCGACAATAGCTGGAGTAGAGTTCTCAAAATCTAGATCTGATTTTTTATAATGTATCCATAAACTATCGTTTTGAGTGCCATCAAAGCGTTTACCTACAGCCAGTATCTTATCGTCATCAATTTCAAGGTCATTAATAACAAGAGTACTCGCTTGTGAAGTACAGCGAACTCCTGAATCATTCTCACCAGAGTCAGTACTTACAACGCCAGCAGTATTCATTTCCAATAAGCAGGCTTCAGTATTTGTGCCGTCAAAACTAGAATAAGCAATAAAGAGATCTGTACCGTCAGAAATAATAGCTGTGGCTTCTTCATCATCATCTAAATCTAATATTTTTATTCCATTACTATTAAAAGCATTATTTGTTATGCCAGCGTTGGTGTAAGACACAACAATAATATCTTTATCGTCGCCATCAACAAAACCAACAAAATAAAGGTTGCCATTAAGCTCAATACTGTCTTTAAACTCACCTCCAGAAAAAATGTTTGAAAGATCAAGCTCACCTGTAATCAGGCGGCCAAATGTCACATCTTCAGTTGGAATAAGAAGCTCAATTTCATCAGTAATATTAACGGTTATGTTAACGTTTGAACTTTCATTAGGTGTGCCATCATCAGTTATAGTGACATTTAAGATATATTGATTAGTTGTTTCAAAATCAAATGGGCTTTCACCTGCGGTTGATAAAACACCAGAGCTACTATTAATTTTAAATAAAGCAGTGTTACCGCCAGTTAAACTATAAGTTAAAGTCTGGTTCTCAATATCTGACGCGCTAACAGTCCCTATGATGTCGCCATCGGTAGCATTTTCATTAATACTAAAACTTTGAACCGATGCTACAGGTGCATCGTTAACACCAGTTACGGTAATGGCCACTGTGGCTGTATTGGTTCCGCCATTATTATCACTAATCGTATAAGTTATCGTGGCAAGTCCATTGGTATTGGCTTCAGGCGTATATTGAATTTGATTGCCAACCACTGAGACCGAGCCAATATCAGCTGAGGCTGAAGAGATTACCAAGCTGTCTCCATCAGAGTCAGTATCATTTGCTAATACGTTTATCAGTATTGGTGCTGCATCTTCAGCCATGGTCGCGGTATCGTTATTGGCAACAGGTGCATCATTCACGGCAGTTATCGTAATAGCGAGCGTGGCAGTATTCGTTCCACCATTATTATCACTAACAGTATAGGTAACTGTTGCTAAGCCGTTGCTATCGGCTGCCGGTGTGTATTGAATTTGATTGCCAACTACTGAGACTGAGCCAATATCAGCTGATGCTGCACTGATCGCCAGGCTGTCGCCATCTACATCTGAGTCATTTTCTAATACGTTTATCAGTATTGGCGCTGCATTTTCAGCCATAGTAGCGGTATCGTTATTGGCAACAGGTACATCATTCACGGCAGTTATCGTAATAGCGACCGTGGCAGTATTTGTTCCACCATTATTATCACTAACGGTATAAGTAACTGTTGCTAAGCCATTACTGTCGGCTGCCGGTGTATATTGAATTTGATTGCCAACCACTGAGACCGAGCCAATATCAGCTGAGGTTGCACTGATTGTGAGGCTGTCGCCATCTACATCTGAGTCATTGGCTAATACGTTTATTAGTATTGGCGCTGCATCTTCAGCCATGGTAGCCGAATCGGCGTTTGCTATTGGAGCATCGTTTACGGAGGTAATAGTGATAGTTAACGTTGTTGTACTGGCACCACCGCTGCTATCGCTTACAGTATAAGTAACTGTTGCTACGCCGTTGTCGTCGGGTGCCGGTGTATATTGAATTTGATTGCCAACCACTGCGACTGAACCAGTATTTGCCGAGGCAGCACTGATAGTGAGGCTATCACCATCCACGTCAGAGTCATTTGCCAATACGTTTATTAGTATTGGCGCTGCATCTTCATCTACTGTCGCTGAGTCTGCGTTTGCAATAGGAGTATCGTTTACAGGAGTAATAATTATTGATAAGTTTGTAGTTGCAGTACCGCCATTACCATCACTTATTGTGTAGCTAATAATTGCTGTTCCATTTGTATTAGCAGCAGGCGTGTATTGGATTTTATTATCAACAACAGATGCTGAACCTATATCTGCAGTAGCAGCTGTTATTGTAAGAGTATCGCCATCAATGTCGGAGTCGTTAGCTAGTACGTTAACTAATAACGCAGGAGCATCTTCGTTCATCGTTGCTGAATCAGTAGTTGCAGTAGGGGCATCATTAACGGGTGTCACGGTAATCGTCACACTTGCTGTTCTGTCGTTTATACCTTCATTACCAGTACTATAGCCATCCGTAATGGTGTAAGTTAGTACTATCTCACCTGAAAAGTTTGCTGGTGGAGTAAACTGTATTTTTCCGGCGACAATAGTCGCTTCTCCAGCAATATCTTCTATGTTCGAAATACTAATCGTATCGCCATCGGCATCAGTGTCGTTAGCTAGCACGTCTAATAAAGATGCAGAGCTGTCTTCGTCTAACGTAAATTGATCGTTATTGGCTTCTGGAAAAGTATTAACGCCGCTTTCACTTAATGTTACTTGAGCTGTTGCAGTTAAGCCTTGCTCATTTGAAATTGAATAAGTAAAGCTATCTACACCAATAAAACCTAAGTCTGGCTGGTAGGTAAATGAGCCATCAACTTTTAATGTAAGCTCGCCATTTTGAGTTGCATTGATTGCCGTGGTGTTAACTGATAAATCGCCAGCCTCAATATTAAAATCGTTAATTAATAAGCCATTTTGTACTGTTACTTCAAATAGTTTATTTTTACTAAATTGATAGGCATCATTTTGTGCGACAGGGCTATCAGGTTCGCTGTTTATTACTAAAGTTACTGTGGCTGTAGAGGTTGCACCTAATGAGTCGATAGCTTGATATCGAAATTGATCAACACCATTAAAATTAGCATCCGGCACATAACTAAAGCTGCCATCAATTGCTAATAATAGTTGGCCATGTGTTGGTGCCACAATAAATGTTTCATCAACTGAAAAACTGTCATTATTTGGGTCAGTATCGTTACTAAGCACACCATTGGCTGCTGTAACCACAAGTGTTTCATCTTCGCTTAAACTATAGCTATCATTTTTTGTTACAGGGGCTACGTTAGTGTTTGAGCTTACAATAGTTACATTTGCAATAGCCTGAGCACCTTGTGCATCAACAACTCTATACTGAAAGCTGTCTTGGCCTTGCATGTTCTGCTCGCCTTGGTATTCAAAGCTACCATTATCAAAAAGGGTTAATTGTCCTCTTGTCGGTTCGCTAACAGGCGTTGTATCAACAGTTAAGTTATCTAAATCAATATCGCTATCGTTAATAAGTAAGCCAGGCGATAGGACAACTAAGGTTCCATTGTTTGTAATGTTATAAGTATTATCAAGCGCAATAGGGGCGTCGTTAACAGCTAAAATGGTTATCTCTACAACTGCGGTATCTGTCATACCTAGCTCGTTAGCAACTTGATAGCTAAAGGCATCTTCACCATTAAAGTTTGCAATAGGGATATAAGTAAAATCCCCATTTTCATTTATATCAATGGTGCCATGCTGCGGTAGAATTAATGCATCTGCATTTACACGTAAATCGCCACTGTATTGATTCGTATCATTTGTTAGAACGTTGCCTTGCAGAGTTTGATCTTCATTTATCTGAAACTGATCGGCATTAGCTTCTGGTGCAAATGCAAGCTCTCCACCCACTGGTGCTATGTTTATTATATTAGCAAAGCCACTTTCACCACTGCCATCAATACCGGTAATAAGTACTTGATAACTTTTATCTGTAAGTGACTCGGTAATGCTTAATGCAGTATCTTGAATACTTAAAAATTGTTGCCCGTTTTCTAATTCATTAATATTAGTAGATGAAACTCCAGCTTGAGTTGCAATATAAACGTTATAACGATTAAGTTCGGGGTTAGCTTGCCACGAAAGATTAATATTATCTTCGTCTCGCTGAGCTGTAACACCTTCAATTTGATATGGTTGCCAGTTAAAAGTAATTGCATCAGCAAGGACTTGATTATTTAAAGTGTCAGTTATCCATATTTCTAGGCGTATCTCTCCTGGAGTTACACCATAAAGTGCAGGGCTGAGGCCTATAATTGATTTTTCGTAGTCAAAACCACAATCAGAAGAACACAGTGATATGCTTTTATTGACACTAGGGAGCACTAAATTAACTTCAGCAATGCCATCAGTATCCGAAGCTTCAAGTAAAAAAGAAACGTTGCCTTGCACAGTTTCGTTTGTTTGTGAAAAAACAATATTAGCGCGTGTATTAGCTATGCTTGATCCAACTACTCCTCTACTTGAAGTGACAGCACCTAAAACTTTTGTATTCTTGGTTTGATTACTCGCTATAACACCAGCCAAATTTATATAGCTAGTCACCGTTGGCGGTACTACTTCAGCCGTAGGTGATTGTATTGTCTCTTGAGCAGGGCTTTCTTCTGAGCCTCCGCAGGCACTTAACAAAAACACCATAGAACCAAGCAAAAATATATTTTTTGCTGTCATTTTAAATACTCCATAATAAAAGCTTTGTATCCAATGTGTTTATGGTTCTAATTTAAAAGAACCGCTAGCATTTACATCAGGATTATTTATTTCGTTAAGATTAAAGTTGCCAGTAATGTTGTCTAAGTCATTCAAAAATATTGCATCAACATCGCCCTCGGCTTTGTTGTTGCCGTGGGATGCAAATGTAACGGCTAAGTCAAGTTCGCTTAAATTTATTAAACCGCTGTAAGCCGCATACCAATTTCCGCCCGCGTCATTAAAACTAATTTCGCCATCAGGTACCGTGCCATTATCAAAATCAACAGCCATAGTCATAGCAAAGTCAGTAACAGCACCCACACTCGAATTTACATTAAAGCTTGATGCTTCATAGTTAAATACACCTTGGCGCTGAGCTATTTGATCGACTAAAGATGCGCTACTAACTGTTTGAAATTGTTGTTCAGAATATATATCCATAGTATCTGTATCTGCTTCAAAAGCATTTACTTCAACTTCAGTTACAGATGCTTGTTCAGTCTCTTCTTCGTTGTCATCTTTAGGGTCGATCGTTACTATATTTTGATCAAACACACGTGCCGCACGCGTCGTTTTTAATACTTCACCAGAGGCTGTAATTTGTGCAAACGAAAATGCCTCGTTATCACCCAAAGAAACCACACTATTATTTTCGAGTGTTAGATCTATTGCGCCATCCCATACAGCTAAAAACACATTGCCTTCAACGAGCTGAACTTCAAAATGTGTTCCACGTATACCAATAGAGCCAACGGGGGTTTTTACACTATAAGAGCCGCCATTTTTTTTAATCACACCCGAAATAGAGCGTAAGCCACCTTTAAGTAACTCAATAGAAGCAGAACCTTGTTGGGTATTATCATCAAATTCGTAGTTAGCAATATTTAATTCTGAATTTTCTTTTAAAGCGATTAAACCACCATCCGACATTGAAAATTGCGCTTTGCTTTTCTCTCCAGTCGTAATGCGATCTACACCAAAAACGGTATCTCTGCGCTGCAACTGCCGTTGTTGTTCAGAGCTTCCATCAACCGCTAGTACAGAGCCTCGCGCTAAAATAGTTTTACCAGCAGGATCATTTGCTTGTGTATAAAAACTTACACAAAGTAAAGTGGTAATTACAGGGAGTAAATGTTTCATAAATACCTTAAATTAAAATGAGTAAGAAGCGCTTAAATTGATATCTAAACGGTCATATTCGAATAAAGAAATATTACTGGATTTATCTTGATAGTTGGCAGCCAACTGTATGGCTAAATCGCGATTAACTAAGTAGCGAACAGAAGTTGAGAACATAAGAAGGTTATCGGCACGTTCTTGTAAAAATAAAGGGTGATCATCTTTATAATTAATCCATTGGTATCCAGCAAGAGATAACAACTGCCAATGTTGAGCTAGTTGAGTGTTCACTTGGTAGTAAAAACTCGTAATATTTCGGCTATTAAATTCGCCTTGAGTAATATCGGCTTTTTCGTTTTTGGCGTTAACGCTTAAACTTTGAAACCATTGCTTAGTTGCATAGCTAGCTCCTGCATTTAATGCATAAAACGAATTATCGAGCTTTTCATCAAACCTATTATTCAAAACACCAGCAGTCGCAGAGCTAAATAAATTAACTTGTTTATTCAACTTATAATTAGCACCTGCTGTTAAAGCTGATTCAGTACGATAAAGATCGCCATCAAGCAGTAATGGAGTCGTCGATACTTGTGCAAACCAACTTATGTCATTTTGTTTATATTGATAAGCAGCATTAATGTGCGCGTTTATACGATCGTATTGGCTGAGTTCTGCAAACTTGTACCACCCAGTATTAACACTCAAAGTGATTAAACTCTTTTGATCTATAGGGTGGGAGTACTTTCCTCTATAATTTAGTCGCGCATAGTTGTCTTGCGTACTTTTACTTTCTGGCGATAACAAAAACTCACCAATATTAGGAATTATAATCGTATTTTCTGCCGTACCCGCATTTACGTTGCCATCAACGCCAAGGGCAAGCTCAATATTTTGCTTATAAGAACGCCCCGCTTCTTGCTTTTTAAGTGTGGTTGTATCAAGTAACGACTGTGCTGAAGACTTTATGTTATTAGGTGTGTTAGGTGAGTTAATCAGTATTAAAGCTTGAGTATCGGCAGCAGGTAAATTATTAACGGTTAAATAAGCACGAACTAAGTACAAGCGAGCTTCATACCATCTAGGGTTGTTTTCAACCACGCGTTCAAAGGCAAATACAGCTGGCGCCGCATTTCCTGTTTTAAGCGCAGAAACCCCTAGTAAAAAATCGTATACGGGTTCACCCAGGTACTGGTATTCACTATTACTTTTTTGATAAGCCTGAGTATATTTTTTTTCAGAAACTAATTTTTGAAGTTCAATCAGTAGCTTATTATATTCATCATTGCTTTGAGCCAATGAGTTAAAGCTCATTACAGCTAAACAACTACACAGTAAATTTCTTAAAACCTGTTTAATCATGCTTAATTTTATATCCCAGTAGAAGTTTGATGTTTTGTATAAAAAGAGATGTATGTACTAGAA
>NZ_WTKW01000082.1:0-13943 GCF_011378745.1 Pseudoalteromonas sp. Z1A6 | reverse complement strand
TTCCATATTTGTTTAATTTTTATGTAAATAAAGTTCATCCTCGTTGTCATATTTAAAATTCATACTGTCCGCGTTTTCATATTTCATAATTAAAATCAAACGGGACAACAATGTACGCTTTAAAAAACAAATCGCTTTTGAGCATGGCAATTGCCATGGCTGTATCAACATCTAGTTATGCTAACGACAACACCATAGAAGAAGTAACCGTGGTTGCTAAACCAACGAGCTACGCTAATAATGTTATTGAGCCTGCAATGCTTGAGCAACAAAGTTCGGTATCGAGCATATTATCGGTTATTGATAATTTACCGGGTATTAGCATAAATGAAGGTGATGCATTTGGTGGCGACGATTGGTCTACTACAATCACCATGCGTGGTTTTAGTATTGATGGAAACCAACAACAATTAGGTATGACCGTTGATGGCATTCCCAATGGTGGCTCTAATTATGGCGGTGGTGCTAAAGCTAACCGTTACCTAGATAGCGAAAACCTTGCAACGGTTGAAGTAGGTCAAGGTACGTCTGATATTAAGTCGGCTTCACTTGAAGCACTAGGCGGGACATTTAACTTTGTAAGTAAAGACCCAAGCCTTGAAAAAGGCACTACCTTTGCTTATACATCAGGCAGCCACGATGCCACGCGTTATTACTTTAAACACGAAACAGGCACTGTTTTTAATAACACACAAGCGTACGTAAGTTACTCGCAAACAGATACAAGCCGCTGGATTGGTTCAGGCAGTAATGGGGGCAAAGACAACCAACACGCAGAGCTTAAGTTTGTATCTAATTTTGAAGATTTAACGCTCACTGGTCGTTTATCTTACGACGATGTAAGCGAGACAAACTATAACAGCGTAAGCCTTGAGCAGTTTGAACAAACACCCGATTGGGATCAGCTAACATGGAATTGGACAGGAGTTCCGCATTTTGACCAAATGTTTGCAGAAGGTTGGGGAACGCTTCGTGAAAATACCTTAGGCTATTTAAAATTTGAATACGCGATTTCGCCAACTTCATTATTAACCGTTAGTCCTTATTATCATAAAAATTCAGGTCGCGGCGATTGGATCCCACCTTATTTAACAACGCCTGTTGATGAAAATGGCGAACCAACAACACAGGGCGGCACTAATGCAGGCTCTTATGGTTTTGCTGATAGTGAGGGCAACCCGCTTGCACCAAATGCCGATTGTACGCAAAGTTTGAGCTGGCCATGGGAGTCGGGTCCTGGTTTAAATCCTGCGTGTTACGATGCAACAGCAACGCCGGTTATGTCTTACCGCCATACGCATTACAACAAAGATCGCTTAGGTGTAACGGCAAATTACCAAGCTACATTTGGTGATCACGATATAGAAGCGGGCTTTTGGTATGAGCAAAGCGAGCGTGACGAGTCGCGTGATTGGCACAAAGTAATTGATGCGCGTATTTATCATCACTTTGATAGCACGCCTTACTGGACACAATACAAAAACACCTTTGATACCGATACATTCAAATGGTACCTACAAGACTCGATTAATTTTGGTGACTTAACGTTAAATATTGGTGCAAAACAGTATTTAGTTGAATTACAAAAGTACGACCACTTTGCTAACGAAAGATCAGATAAAGTAGATAGCGACTCAGACGTGTTATTTAGCGGGGGTGTATTGTATCAGCTAAATAACAGCACAGAATTATTTTCCAGTTACAGCGAAAATTTTGCAGCAATTAAAGACGGTGTACTTGAACGAGATAGCTCAACACTTACAAACATAGAGCCAGAAACTGCCGACAACATCGACTTTGGTGTACGTTACCAAGCCGACAGATTAACCCTTACAGCAACGGCTTACAGTGTTAAGTTTGATAACCGCATTACCTTTATTGCGCCTGGTAGTGGCACAGACGGCATTGATTACACGATTGGCACAAATGGCTCGTACGTAAATGTAGGGGGTATTGACTCAAATGGGCTCGAGCTTGCAGCAAGCTATATGTTAACACCAAGCTGGAGCGTGTACTCGTCGTATACTAATAGCAGTTCTGAGTATTCATCCGATGATCCAAATGCATACGATTCACAGGGTGTAATATTAAAAGATGAAAGTGGTAATGAGGTCGCACCAAGCTTTAGAAAAGGCGACAGCATAATAGATTCATCAGAGGATTTGTTTGTGGTATCTACCGATTACTTTAGCGATGGCTTTCGTGTTGGTTTATCGGCTAAATACACCGGCGAGCGTTTAGGTGCATGGCAAGACGAAGACACTCGCACGCGTAATAAAGTAGACGGCTACACCGTACTTGATTTTAATGCAGGTTATTCAACTGACGTAGATGCAGGCCCGTTTAAAGCCATTGACGTATCGTTTGTTGTTTATAATGTTACTGACAAAAGCTACTTAGCAGGTGGTACCGGTAACGGCTCTACTTATTACATTGGTGCGCCTCGCACTGCGGCAGTTACATTGACCGCTGACTTTTAATTAGGTTTTAGTAATTGAATTAAAATATAGCCCATCATTGATGGGCTTTATTATATGAAAGGGCGCAAACGCGATGAAAACAATTATAAAAGTAACACTATTTAGCTTAAGTGTATTAGCGAGCAGCTTTGCAACAGCAGCGCAAAATGTAGTGCTGGTAACGCTTGACGGGGTACGCTGGCAAGAAGTATTTAATGGGGCTGATAATAGCTTAATTAATAATACTGATTTTGTTAAAAAGCCTGAGCAATTAAAGACCCAATTTTGGGCAAAAACAGCAAATGAGCGCCAGCAATTACTTATGCCTTTTTTAACGCAAGTAGTGGCTAAAAAAGGGATTATAATTGGCGATAGAGCTAACGGCTCTACTATGTCGGTAAGTAACCCGTGGTATTTTTCATACCCTGGTTACAACGAAATACTCACCGGTGAAGTTGACGAAAGTATAAATAGTAACAACAAAGTGCTCAACCCAAATAAAACTATTTTAGAGCGTTTAGATAAGTTACCTGAGTTTAAAGGTAGCACAGCCTTATTTGGTAGTTGGGATGTATTCCCATACATTGTAAATACTAAGCGCAGTAACGTGTATGTAAATGCAGGTTTTATGTCAATTGAAGAGAATTTATTCACCGATGCGCCGCTGTTAAATGCGCTACAAAGTGAAATCCCCAGTCCTTGGTATAACGTACGACTAGACAGTTTTACATATCGCTTTGCTAAAGCGTATATGTTGGCTAAAAAGCCTAAGTTGTTGGTGATAAGTTTAGGCGAAACCGATGACTTTGCGCATGATGGTCATTACGAACAATACCTTAAATCGGCAAGGCAAAGTGACGCTTTTATAAAAGACTTATGGGCAACTATTCAAACTACAGCGGGTTATAAAAATAACACCACACTAATTATTACTACTGATCACGGCCGTGGCAATAATGCCAATGATTGGCAACATCACAGCTCTAAACGTGCACTTGCTGAGCTAGAGTTAGGTGAAAATACCTACCCAGAAGGAATTGTCGGCTCTGAACATATTTGGCTTGCAGCCATCGGCCCCGCAATAAAAGGACGGGGCTTAATTAAAACTGAAAATGAGCTTAAACAAGTACAAATAGCAGCGACCGTTTTAAAGGCTCTTGGGCAGAATCCAAATGAAATAAATTCAAATATGGCGCCAGCTATTAGCGAGATTTTAAAATGAAGAACCTATTAAAACCATTAACCCTATCTGCCTTGGCGCTGAGTTTGGTTATTAGCGCAAGTGTTACTGCCGCGCCATCTAAAATCCTGTTTGGTTCGTGTGGGCATCAAGATAAAAACATACCCATATTTAATACAATTAACAAAGAGCAGGGGGATTTGTTTATATTTTTGGGTGACAATATTTACGGCGATACCAACGATATGGATATACTTGCCGATAAATACCAACGTTTAGGGGCAAAGGCGGGTTTTAAAATCTTGAAAGCGCAAACGCCTATCATTGCCATGTGGGATGACCACGATTATGGCCAAAACGATGCAGGTAAAGAGTATCCGCATAAAGAGCAATCACGCCAAATTATGCTTAATTTTTGGGATGAACCTGCAAACTCAGCACGTCGCACTCGTCCTGATGGAATTTATACCTCGTACATGTATGGTGAAAATGAGCAAACCATACAAATAATAATGCCTGATTTACGTTGGAACCGTGATGCGCTAAACCATGTAAGCGAGCTTGAATACGACACTAAGCGTAAGTTAAATAACCAAGGCCCATATAGTCCTAGTGAAGTAAAGGGCGCATCAATGCTAGGTGAAGCCCAGTGGCAATGGCTTGAACAAGAGCTTAAAAAGCCTGCTGCAATAAAATTGATTGCCTCAAGCTTACAGCTTTTACCCGATTTTACAGGTTGGGAGTCATGGGCAAACTTTCCTGAAGATAGAAACCGTTTATTTGCATTGATTAAAAAGCATAAGGTAAATGGGGTAGTGATCATCAGCGGCGATACGCACTGGGGTGAAATATCAAAGTATCAGCAAAACCTTGATTACCCATTAATTGAGATGACCAGCTCTGGCTTAACTGAAAAGTGGAAAGATGTAAGCCCTAACAAACACCGAGTAGGGAATTTTACTCATAACGTAAATTATGGTGATTTAAGCATAGACTGGCAGCAAATTGACCCCACTATTTCACTTAAATTAAAAGGCATTGATGGCGAAGTAATAATGCAAAGTGACTTTAGTTTATCAAGTATTAGCCCTTATAAATAAACTCACTACTACGCAGAGTATATAAAATAGATGCTGTGCGTATAAAATCTGTAAGTTAGTTCTTAACTCTCTGATTTATTAAAGCCAATTACCCGTTTGCGCTACCCCTAATATTGAAAATATCTTACACTGGTTTTATCTCAAGCAAGGTCAGTGTTATATGCTAAATATTATTCAATCAAACCGGATGGAAGCCCTGCAAGCGCAGTTCCACCAGCTGTTAAAAGTAAACCCATTGCAAAGCCCGTTCGACAAAGAAGTAGTGCTAGTGCAATCGCCGGGTATGTCGCAGTGGTTAAAAATAGGTTTGAGCGAAAACTTAGGGGTTGCAGCGCAGGTAGATTTTCCGCTGCCGTCGAGCTTTATTTGGCAGTTGTATCAGCAATTACTGCCAAATGTCCCTAAAGAGTCGGCATTTAATAAGCCCAACCTTGCTTGGAAGCTGTTCGCAATTTTACCAACCTGTATTGACGAGCCATTATATTTGCCGCTAAAAACCTATTTAGAAGGCGATATCGACGGGCAAAAAACCTTTGCGCTGTGCGAAAAAATAGCCGATGTGTACGACCAATATTTAATGTACCGACCGCACTGGATAGCCACATGGGATAGCGGAAAAGATGAGCTTGATGACGTGGATGTAACCATTGCTCCATGGCAACCTGACTTATGGCGACGCATTGTAAAGCTAAGCCAAGACCTTGGGCAAAGCCAATTTCATCGCGCTAATATGCAAGGGCAGCTACTAGCAGCACTTGAGACGATGGATAATAGCTTACTGCCACAACGCATTAGCTTATTTGGTATATCGGCGATTGCCAGCTCCCAGCTTGAGGTGTTTGAAGCGCTGAGTAAAAAAACTGAGGTTATATTATTCTTTTTTAACCCGAGTGAGCATTACTGGGGCGATATTATAGATGAAAAAACAGCAGCTAAAATAAGCGCAAAATACGCCAAAATGCCGCTGGTGGAAGCGCAACAAAAAAAACAAACCAATCCAGATGAAGAATACTACTTTATAGGTAATCCGTTGTTATCGTCGTGGGGTAAATTAGGTCGCGACTATTTTGAGCAACTCGTACAGTTAGATGCCCGTTGGATAGACGGTTTTATTGATGTGTTTGACGACACCTTACTAGGGCAAGTACAAAGCGAGATTTATCAGCTTGCGTTTAAAGGTGAATCGCTGACCGATAACAAAGAGTGGTTTATAAACGACGAAGGTAAATTACCAATCAGCGCAACCGACACCAGCATTACGCTCAGCGATTGCCATACACCGCTCAGAGAAGTTGAGCGCTTGCACGACTACTTACTTAACTTATTTAATCAAAACCCAATGCTTACTCCCAAAGACATAATCGTCATGATGCCCGATGTAGGCACTTACAGCCCCTACATTGAAGCCGTATTTGGCGGGGCACAAGGTAGCCGCTTTATTCCTTACGCATTGGCCGATTTAGCCATAGAGCAAGAAAAGCCCGTCCTTAGCTCATTTGCGAGTTTAGCTAACTTACCGTTTTCGCGCTTTGGTGTGTCGGATATTCTCGATTTATTACAAGTGACGCAAATAGCCGCAAAATTTGGACTTGAAGCGCACGAATACGAGCAAATTCAATACTGGCTTGAACGTGTAGGCGTTAAATGGGGTATAAACGCAGCGCATAAAAGCAGTTTTGATTTGCCCGCTATCGATTTAAATACCTGGCAACATGGGCTCAACCGTTTACTGCTTGGTATTGCCATGCGCGACGAGCAATGCCCGTTTAACGGTATTTACAGCGCTGATGAAGTAGAAGGTATGGCGCTTGATACGCTTAATAAGCTTGTGCACTTTATTGATGTACTGCAAAGCTTTAAAGAGCAGCTAACGCCTGATGACACGCTCACTAATAAAGCGCATATTTTAAGCGAGCTATTAAACGCCATATACGAAAGTGAAAGCGACGACAGCTGGGATTTATTAGTACTTCAAAACGTGCTCGAAGAAATACAAAAACACCACGACAACGGCGATTACAGTAAAGCGGTTTCGCAGCGTATTGTTAGTTACTTAGTTAAACAAGGCATTCAAGAAAAAGGCGTAGGGCAGCGGTTTTTAGTTGGGCAAGTAAACTTTTGTACGCTTATGCCCATGCGCGCCGTACCATTTAAAGTGGTATGCATGCTGGGCTTAAACGATGCCGACTACCCGCGTAACGTACAACCCATTGGTTTTGACTTAGTGCCTTATTCTAAAAAGCAAAAAGGTGACCGATCACGTAAATTAGATGACCGCTACTTATTTTTAGAAGCGCTACTGAGTGCCCGCGACAATTTATACATGAGTTACATTGGTCGCTCGTGTTTTGATAACCAACCGCGTATGCCATCAACCCTTGTAAGCGAGCTGTTAGAATATATTGGGCGTAGTTTTGAATTAAGCGATAAAAGCGAAAAAACGCTGCCCGCATGTCTAATTAATCAGCAGCATTTACAGCCTTTTAATAGCCATTATTATTTAGCCGATGAGCAAGCCAATACTGTGCTGAGCAACCACAGTTACAATCCAATTTGGCTGCCAAGTGAGTCAATTAAACCAGAGCCAGTTATTGCACTTGATGTGACTGTGCCAGATCAGTTAGATCTTGATGTGTTTATTAGAAGTGTGTGCAGCGCACAAGAGAGCTTTTATCAACAAACATTAGGTTTACGCCTGCCACAATTTAACGAAGTAGCAAAAGACGAAGAGCCATTTAGCCTAGATGCGCTGCGCCGTTATTTTTACCTTGATGAAATACTTAAAGCCAATATAAACGAGCAACCACTGAGTACCGAGCAAATACTGCAGCGGGGTGAGTTACCTCAAGCCAATGTAGGCAGCCTCATATTTGAGAGTATGGAGCACCGAGTTGATGCGCTTGCAGGGCAAGTTAAAGAGCATATTAAAAGCGGGAAAAGTGAGCCGATAGAAGTTTTGCTTACCATTGAAGGCACCAAAATAGAGGGCTGGCTCAATCATGTTTATTTGCAAAAACAAGTGTTTTACCGCAGTGCGAGTATTAAAGCGAAAGATTTAATTAAAGGCTTTATTTATCACCTTGCAGCGCAAAGTATGGAGCAACAAGTAGAAACATTGTTACTTGGGCTCGATAAGCAAATTACCTTTGCGCCCATAAACAAAGCCGATGCGGATGCACTATTAGCCGATTGGTTTGAGTTATACAAAGCGCTGCGCGCAGAGCCTGTGCCGTTTTTTCCGGTAAGTGGTTATGAATACGTTAAAAGCGGCGGCGATATAACAAAAGCAATGAGCAAATTTAGCCCGCAATACATAGGGCGAGGCGAGGGCGAAAACCCGTATATTCGCTTAACGGTGCAATCGCTAAATGACTGCCAAGAAGAATTTATAAAATGGAGTGATAAATTGCTCACGCCTTTATTTGAACACGCAAAGGAGAGTGACCATGCAAGCGCTTAATCCTCTTACTATGCCGCTCATTGGTCAAAGTTTAATAGAAGCCAGTGCGGGTACCGGCAAAACCTATACAATTACGGGGCTGTATTTACGTTACTTACTAGGTATGCAAATAGAAGGTGAGTTAAATACGCCGCTCAGTGTTGAGCAAATTTTGGTTGTAACCTTTACCGACGCCGCCACCCAAGAAATTAAAGACCGCGTACGCAGCCGAATCATTGCTGCACGCGACGCACTGCTTGGACAAGACCCAAATGACGAACTCATTGAAGGCGTAATTGCCAAAATTGATGATAAACACCGCGCGTTTGATTTACTCGATGCAGCTGCTAAATCAATGGACGAAGCCGCTATTTTTACCATTCATGGCTTTTGTCAGCGGATGCTAAAACAACATGCGTTTGAGTCGGGTGTGGCGTTTAATCTCGAATTTATTTTAGATGAGCGCGACATATTACTCGAAACCATTAAAGATTTTTGGCGCGCATTTGTATACCCACTAAACAAAGAACGCACCGATGCTATTTTAGATGTATTTGCCGCACCCGAGACTTTATTCGCTCAAGTGGCGAGCATTTTAAACAAAGCTAATGCGCACATTACACCACAAATAAACTTAGATGATGTATGGAAAGCACGCGATGAATACATAACCCGTGTACCTGCATTTAAAAAAGCGGTATTAGAGCAAGAGTTTATAGGTGCTATTAAAGGCTCGGGTTTAAGCGGGTCTAAAACGCCAGCACGAAAAGGCAGCCTTAGTGCGCTTGAGACATTTTGTTTAGGCGGCGATTTGTTTTTTGAATTTGGCACTAGCAAGTATTCGTTTGAAGTGTGGAGTACAGAAAACCTAAGCGATGCAGGCAATTATAAAAAGAATCAGCCATTATTTGTGCATCCATTACTGAGTCAATTTGACGAGCTTGCCGCCCTTAATAACACCATAAACCAAGGGCTTAAAATAGCAGTTATACAACATGCAGCACGCTGGGTAAAAGCTGCAATAGTTAAGCGCAAGCAAGAGCAAAGCGTGATCACCCCAGATGACTTACTGACCAATTTACACAGTGCGCTTAATAACGAGCAAGGCGACGTACTGGCGCAAAAAATTGCGCAGTTGTTTCCGGTTGCCATGATTGATGAATTCCAAGATACCGATCCGATTCAGTACGGTATTTTTAGTAAAATTTATGGGCAACAAAATACCACGCTTGCCATGATAGGCGACCCCAAACAGGCTATTTATGGCTTTAGGGGCGCGGATGTTTTTACGTATATTGGCGCAAAAGAGGCAGTGCAGATTGATCAGCAATTTACGCTGGGTACTAACTTTCGCTCAAGCACCGATATAGTAAATAGCGTTAATAGTTTATTTGGCAAACACGCTAACAGCTTTATTTATAACGACGCTATACCCTTTAACGCAGTAGCTGCTAAAGGCAAAAAAGCGGATGACTCTTTTTTAATTGATGGCAAACCCGCTACCGCATTCGAATTTAATGTATTTGTAGATGAAGCCGCCGATGAAAAGAACAAACCAACTAACAAAGGTGTAGGGCAAGCGCATTTAGCCACTCACTTTGCTAATAAAATAGTGACCCTGCTTGAAAAAGCTAAACAGGGGGACGCGTGCATTGGCAGTAACCCTGTAAGCGCTGCCGATATTTGTATATTAGTGCGCGACCGTGTTGAAGCACAAATAATGAAAAAAGCGCTTAGCGAAGCCAAAATTTCCAGCGTGTACTTATCGCGCGAGAGCGTTTTTAGCCAAGAGCTTAGCCATCACCTACTTAACTTTTTAACGGCGCTGCATGGTCAATATGACGAGTCACTGCTGCGCGGTGTTTTAGCTGGTCCATTATTTTGTTTAAGTTATAACGAAATACACGCACTCGCCGATGATGAAAATAAATGGCAAGACTACTTAAACTTTTTTGCACAACTTAGCCACATTTGGAACAAGCAAGGCGCTATGGCAATGCTTGAGCGCTTAATGAGCCATAACCAGCTTAGCGCTAAATGGCAAGGATTGGGATATAACGTTGAGCGTTGGCTGACGGACTTTAGGCATTTGGGCGAAATACTTCAGCAAAAACAAATAGAGCTTGAAGGCACGCTGCGTTTACTGCGATGGTTTGCACAAAAGGTAAGCCAACAAGATGGCGAAACAGTACAAGTGCGCCTAGAAAGTGACGCCAACTTAGTAAAAATTGTCACTATGCATGCCTCAAAGGGGCTTGAATACCCACTGGTATTTATGCCGTTTGCTAGTGGCTATCGCGAAACAAAAGAAGCGCTTTATCACAATAACGGCAAGCTAGTTTACGATTTAAGTAAAGACGAAGATGCACTGCAAAAAGCAGAGCAAGAGCGCTTAGCTGAAGATTTACGCCTGCTGTATGTAGCACTTACTCGCGCTGTGCATTTTTGTGCGCTTGGTGTTTATAACATTGGGCAAGGGCAAAGTAGCCGCTTAGCAATGCAAAGTAGTGCACTAGGGCATGTTTTATTTGCAGGGCTTGAGCTTGCCAGTAGCCAAACATGGCGCACGCATTTAAGTGAGTTTTGCGACGCTAATAGCGCGATGAGCTATCAGCAATTTACCTCGCAAACGTTATTAGAGCAAGGCACGCTTTGTTTTAGTAATAGTGAAATTGCGCAGCAAACATTAAGTGTCAATAGAGTAACGGCAAATATTGAGCGTAACTGGCGAGCAACCAGCTTTAGTGCGTTAAGCTTTAAAAAGCATAGCGACCAATTAGCCCCAGGGCGAAGTGATGAAGATCACGAAAAAGACGAGTTTGCAGTGCAAGAGGATGAACTGCCATCACCTTATAGTTTTCCTAAAGGGCCAAAGCCGGGTAGCTGTTTACACGAAATATTTGAACAAATAGATTTTATTAGCCCAATAGTTCACCCAACTAATTCCGAGCAAAACTTATCTGAGGTAGTTAAGCGCAGCCTTGAAAAATACCACATAGGTGAGCAATGGCGAGAAGTGGCTGAAAAATGGGTGCTTGATGTTCTTGCGTGCCCCCTAGATAAAAGCTCTCTAGAAAACAGCCTTCTTTCATTGGGTGTGCTTACACCCAATGATTGCCTAGTCGAAATGGAATTTAATTTACCACTTGAGAGCTTAAGTGCACCTAAGCTAAACGAAATGCTGGTGAAACATTTTAGCTTTACGCAAAGTAAGCTTGAATTTTCACAAGTAAAAGGCTTGTTAAAAGGCTTCGTCGATTTAATATTTTGCTACCAAGGTAAATATTATATTTTAGATTATAAGTCTAATTATTTAGGCAGTACGCCAGCTGATTACGAAGGCGATATGCTTGAGCAAGCGATGAGCAGTCATCAGTATCATTTACAGTATTTAATCTACACGGTAGCGCTGCATCGTTTATTAAAACAACGTATAGCTGATTACTCGATAGAAACCCATTTAGGCGGCGTGTATTACACGTTTTTACGTGGAATGCCGACAGGGCAAGGCGTGTACTTTAAAAAGCTAACTGAAGAACAAGTGATTATTTTAGATGGCTTATTTAGCCAAGGAGCTATGCTATGAGCGATTTAAATGAGCAACCTGGCTTGTTTGACGATATAGACGAGACACTTAATAATGAAGCTGCAGAGCCTCTTACTTCAAAAAATGTAGCACAAGATGCCCCATTAGAGGATATTGTGTTAAATAATACGATTACCGAAGTCCCGTTACTTGAGTATTTATTAGCGCAAAACCGACTGCGTGTAGTTGATGTGAAGCTCGCTGAATTACTGTGTGCTAATGACATTGAGAAAACTCACAATGAACTGTTTTATATTATTTTATTGCTGTGCTTATCGCAGCAAAGCCAGCATAGCTGCCTAACCTTAAGTGAAGTTGATTGGAGTAATCCTTTTAATTTGCGCAAAAGCGACTTTAATAAACTCGATGGCAATGTACCCAGTACGCTAAGCCCGTTTAGTGATGACTTTAACGTACATACGGCGCTTAATTATTTACAAAGCCATGAAAGCGTGGGCGAAAATAAACCACTGCAGCTGTTTAACGAGCGACTTTATTTTGCGCGCCTTGCCGGTTATGAGCAAACACTCGCGGATAGACTATTAAGCATGAGCGAGCGAAAGCTCAATATTAATAATGAAGTATTGGCTGAACTTTTAAATACCTATTTTCCTGCTGATTCAACAATTGAAACTGATTGGCAAAAAGTGGCGTGTGCGATTGCGGCCACCAAAGGCTTTAGTGTGATCACGGGTGGCCCAGGTACAGGTAAAACTACCACAGTGACTAAGTTGCTGGCTATTTTGCAGTCGCTTTATAAAACCGCGCCCCTTAGTATTAAGCTGGTGGCCCCTACAGGTAAAGCCGCTGCACGTTTAAGTGAGTCTATTTTGGGCGCTAAAAATAAGCTCACAACGATTCCTGATGATATAAAAGCGCTGATCCCGCAAAGCGCTCAAACGATTCATCGCTTATTGGGCGTAAAACCGTTTACTAATAAATTTAGACATAACAAAAGTAATCCGCTGCATTTAGATGTACTAATTATTGATGAAGCCAGTATGGTCGATTTATCGCTGATGGCTAAATTAATAGAAGCACTTCCTGCGCACGCGCGATTAATACTCCTAGGTGATAAAGATCAGCTTGCCTCGGTAGATACCGGCAGCGTAATGAGCGATTTATGCCAAGGTTTAACACTTGGGCAAACGCCACGCTATTCGCAAGCACGTTGTGATGAGCTAAATAGCTTATGTTTTAATAATGAGCCTAAGCTCGTAGCGCAAAGCGTGAGTGAATTTAAACTCGCAGATTGCATTGCCTTTTTACAACACAGTTATCGATTTGATGCACAAAGCGGCATTGGTCAACTCGCACTTGCGGTAAACACCAATAACACCGGTATTTTAAATTACGTAGAGCAAGAAAGTAGTGAAGGGCGCTTTAACGATGTAATTTTAGATTACGACTTTGTAGCAAAACCAATTGAAAAGCTCGTTAAAAGTGCAGGAAGTCATTATGCAAAGTACCTTAACTTAATGGCTCAAGGTGCAAGTGTTGCACAGGTGCATGCTGCTTTTGCTAGTTATCAGCTTTTAGCTGCGGTACGAGAGGGCGATTACGGCGTGCATAGCTTAAATCAACGAATAGAGCGCGTGTTGCAACAGCAAGGTTTAATTACCGTAAGTCCTAATACTCACCACTACACGGGTATGCCTATTATGGTGAGCCAAAACGATTATCAACTTAAGTTATTTAACGGTGATATTGGTATTTTAATGCCCGATGAAAGTAATCAACTCAAAGCCATATTTATTGATGAGCAAGGTAATCAACGAGCATTTTCGCCAGCACGACTCCCTGCGCACGATAAAGTCTATGTAATGACTATTCATAAATCACAAGGTTCAGAGTTTAGCTACACAGCCATGGTACTGCCACCGCTAAAACAAGCGCGCATGGGTATCAACAGGCAATTAGTGTATACGGGAATAACCCGTGCTAAAAACACCTTTGAGCTGGTGGCTGATAAAAAAGTACTACAACTAGCGATGAATAAAAGCGTATCGAGAGCGTCTGGATTGTATGAAAGATTAAAGTTTGAGAATTAAAGGTTCTGCTGGGACATAGAAGTTATTTTATTGATGTATCCACATATTTGCAGATACCAGTGTTTATGTATTGGCTATTTTAAAACTTTCTGAATCTAGTAATTAAAGCTCTTATTATTTATCGCGTT
>NZ_WTKW01000081.1:0-14037 GCF_011378745.1 Pseudoalteromonas sp. Z1A6 | reverse complement strand
TATTGAATCATGGTGATATTTAAATTTATTTTCTCTAGCCAGAGATTCCTTGCAGCTTGAGCAATAATATCGAACCCTAAGCTTTTTACGAGTAGTTAATACTCCTATTTAGGCTGTATACCCCAACAATAAATTATTGACCTCTAAAGTACATGCGTTTATTGATCGCTCTATTAAATACTTTAGTGAAATACCTTACTGAGCAAAATAAACAGATTGTTTGCGCTACATCAAATTAGCGGCTCAATGGTTGAATTATATCTATGTAAGCCCCAGTGTATTATATGAAAGGCAGTAATTCACTTATACAACTCACTTACTTGTGAGCTCATTTATATCCTACTAAGGAGCGAATATGTTAGGCGAAGACCACTCACTCACTAATGACTTTCCAGAGTATTTAAATACCATTGCCAAGCTAAATGAAAGCGATACTGAGTTTGCAAAAAAAGCAGATAAGTACGATAAGCTAGACAAAGAAATTAGAGTGTTAGAGCTCAAAGATGCGCCCATAAGCGATGAGCAAATGCATCAGCTAAAACACGAACGTACAGAATTAAAAGATTGGCTATACGAGCGTTTGCAGCAAGAGCAGTAATGCCACTAAAAAAAGAGCTCACTGATGAGGTGAGCTCTTTAGAGCAACAATGGGTATTTTTTCTAAAACTTTACAAAACCACCTACTGGTTTCATAAATACAGTGCTTAGGCCTGCAAAGGCTTGCGCAAACTCTTTTGATAGTTGACTAAATACCGTTATTTTATCCATATCAACTACGCTTAAAAATAGTGGGCCACTTTTGTCCCAACCAGCAAGGTGCACTTTAGCAGCATCTTCATCTTGGTAACGCTCGTAAATATGTACACTGCGTTTGTCTTCACTTACTGTCCACTCATACATTAAAGTGCCGGCTTCACTTTTAGCCAAAGCAACTAATTGCGCCATTATCAATAAAAATTCATCGTATTTACCTTCTTTAATTTGGCCTTGTACTGTCCAGGTAACATGATTTTTCATTATGCTTTGCCTAATTTAAGTTGTGCTAAAATACTGTCTAACGTATCTACTAGTTGTTGATTTTTAGCATTATTAAGTGCATCAACATGAGGAGGCGCAAAGCGTCCTGTATCGTTATCAAAATACAGGCCTGCGGCATCTTTAAATTCATCACTGAGCGCTGCGCGACAAAAAATATTTGCGCCAATTTTTAAATCCCCGCCATCTATACCGTAAGCGTCTTTTACCATTTTACTTCCCAGTAACGATTTAGGGTTTACCGATACAACTAATGGCCCAGTATCTTTAAGCTCAAGCCCTAAATGACGTGACCACATAGTAATAGCCAATTTACTTTGTGCATAAGCCGCACTATCAGAAAGTTCAGTGTTACCTATAAGTGCATTTAAGTTAACGCTTGATTGCGCAGCTGATGACACATTAACCACTCGCGAATCATGACCAAGAACAGGTAACAATAGTTTTGTAAGAAGATATGGCGCAATCGTGTTTACAACAAAGCGAGCATCAAGGCCGTCAATTGTTGTAGCATCAACTAATTGATAAACGCCTGCATTATTAATTAGCACGTCGAGCTGGTTATTATTTTCGGCCAAGTCGGTTAATACAGTTTGTGCCAAAGTTTGAACTTGGCTCATATCGCTTAAATCAGCAATATAAGTGTGTGTACTCGCATTTGGGTATTGTTCGGTTAAAGCTGTTTGTAGCGCATTGAGCTTTGCTTGGCTGCGGCCATGTAATAATACGGTGTGACCTTGTGCTAATAACATCTTTGCAGTTTCTAGCCCAATGCCATCGGTAGCACCGGTAAGTAAAATTGTTTTGTTCATGTTGATCTCTCCTTACTTTATTTTCGCTATATTAGCCCCCCGGCTTACTGCTGATAATTAGGCCAATAGTTGAATCAGTTTATATAATTAATTGATAAAGCTAAGCCTATGTTAGTTAATATAAAAGCATTCTTTTAAAAGGCAGGTGAGTGTTTAAGCTGAATGTTTTTTATGCTTTTATTTGAATTACCCAGTAATCATAACTATTGTTTTTAAACCCCCTTAATAGTAGTATTTATCATATAAATACACTTTTCGAGAAATAACATGAAAGTTTTAGTTACTGGCGGCATGGGTTACATAGGTAGCCACACATGTATTGCATTGCATGAAGCAGGTATTACGCCTGTTATTTATGATAACTTGTCTAATGCAAGTGCGCGGGTACTTGACCAACTCGAAAAGATTACAGGTACTCGGTTTGAGTTTATTTTGGGCGACATACAAGACGAGCAACAATTTAAACTCGCCCTAAAACATACTAAAGCCGAAGCTGTTTTTCACTTTGCGGCTTTAAAAGCCGTTGGCGAATCTACCGAGCAACCGCTGCGTTATTATCAAAATAATGTGTCGGGCACATTAAGCATGCTACAAAACATGCAAGATGAAGGCGTTAACCATATTATATTTAGCTCATCGGCTACTGTGTACGGCGAGCCAGACTACCTCCCTATTGACGAAAAGCATCCTATACGCGCAACTAACCCTTATGGTTGGACTAAAGTCATGGTTGAACAAGCCATGCAAGACGTATGTAATGCCAACAGTCAATTTATGGGTATTGCGCTTCGTTATTTTAACCCAGTAGGTGCACACCCAAGTGGTTTATTAGGTGAAAGCCCTAATGGTATTCCTAATAACTTAATGCCATTTATTGCTCAAACTGCAGTAGGCAAACGCGACGTGGTTAATATTTTTGGTGGCGACTACGACACCGAAGATGGCACAGGCGTGCGCGACTATATTCATGTTTTAGATTTAGCGAAAGGTCATGTTGCGGCATTTATGCAGCATAAAACAGATACCGCCTTCCATGCTTACAACCTAGGCACAGGGCAAGGTTATTCTGTGCTTGATATGATCAAAGCATTTAGCGCATCAGCCAATAAAGATATTCCTTATCAAATTGCACCGCGCCGAGCAGGTGATATTGCCTGTAACTACGCCGATGCCACAAAAGCGCAAAACACACTTAACTGGCACGCAGAACTAACACTTAGCGACATGACAAATGACACATGGCGCTGGCAAACTAATTACCCAAGTGGGTTGGAGAGTTAATATGGCTTTATTAGAAAGTACTCACAGACGTAAAAATCCGCTAACGGGTCGTTGGGTATTAGTGTCACCACATCGTAATAACCGCCCATGGTTAGGCGCAACAGAAGCCGTTAACGAAAACGTATTACCAAAACATGATGACAGCTGCCCACTTTGCCCAAGTAATACCCGTGCAAATGGCGACAGTAACCCTGATTACAAATACACACACGTATTTAGAAATGACTTTGGCGCATTAACGCCTAATGCCAGCGAGCAATTACAAAGCTTAGAATCAGACAGCGATTTATTTATTGCCGACGAAGCCAGTGGCGAATGCCGCGTAATTTGTTTTTCTCCAGAGCATAATAAAACACTACCAGAGCTTAGCCAAAACGCATTGCACGAAGTAGTAAAAACCTGGAAACAAAATTACACAGAGCTTGCACAGCAGTACGAATGCGTACAAGTTTTTGAAAATAAAGGCGAGATCATGGGTTGTTCGCAACCTCATCCTCACGGCCAAGTATGGGCTCACTCGCATTTATCAACCGAAATAGAAGCCGAAGATAACCAGCAGCTTGCCTATTATAAAAAGCATGGCACAGCCATGCTTGCCGATTACGCGCAAAAAGAACAAGCAGATCAAACACGTGTTGTATTTGAAAACGAACATTGGCTTGTTGTTGTGCCATTTTGGGCAGCGTGGCCGTTTGAAACAATGCTAGTAACTAAAGACAATATTCAAAACTTTAGCCAGCTAAACGATGCGCAAACCGACTCTTTGGCTCAGGCACTTAAAGTATTAACCACTAAGTACGACAACGTATTTAATTGCAGCTTCCCATACTCAATGGGATGGCACAATGCACCGGCTAACAGAGGCTCTGATGAGCAACATTGGCGTTTGCATGCACACTTTTATCCGCCGCTACTTCGCTCAGCTACCGTGAAAAAACACATGGTTGGCTACGAAATGCTAGGCGAAAGCCAGCGCGATTTAAGCGCAGAAACCGCCGCTTCTATTTTACAAGCAGCCAGTACCACACACTATAAAGATACAGCAGGACACACAGATGAAGCTTAACGAATTCCAACAACAATTTTTGTCACTGTATGACGTGCCTGCTCAAGGTATTGCAGCCGCTCCAGGGCGTGTAAACCTAATTGGCGAATTTACCGACTACAACGACGGTTTTGTTTTACCGTGCTCGTTAGAGTTTCGGACCCAAATAATGTTTAAAGAGCGCGACGATAACATTATCACTGTGCATTCTTTAAATTACCCAGGCGAAAAAGACAGCTTTAGTGTTGATGAAGCAATCACTGAAGGCCAATCGCAATGGGGTAACTATATTCGTGCCGTGTCATTTGTATTAAAGCGTGCGGGCCATACTTTACGCGGCGCCGATTTACTTATCGACAGTAACTTACCGCAAGGCAGTGGCTTGTCATCATCGGCAGCACTAGAAGTTGCTGTTGGCGGTATGTTTAACCATATTGCACAGCTTGGTTTAAGCGAAGAAAAAATTGCACTGCTAGGCCAAGAAGCCGAAAACGACTTTATGCATTGCCAATGCGGCATTATGGATCAGCTTATTTCAGCTAAAGGCGAAAACGGTCATGCGCTATTAATCGACTGTGAAAACCTAGCGACTAAATCAGTAAAAGTACCGGATGATTTAAATATTGTTATTGTTAACTCTAACTACCCGCGTAAGTTGGTTGATAGCGAATACAACCAGCGCCGTATTGATTGCGAACAAGCAGCTGTAAAAATGGGTGTAAAAACACTTCGCCAAGCAACCATGACTGGCCTGCAAGCAGTAAAAGCGACATTAAGCGAAAACGAATATAAACGTGCACACCACGTAATTAGCGAAAACGACCGTGTAATTGCAGCAACTACTGCACTACAAAATAATGATATGGATGCACTTCGTACGCTAATGGCTGCATCGCACCAATCACTTAAACACGACTTTGAAGTAACCGTACCTGCAACCGATGGCTTAGTAGAAATTTGTAAAGAAGCGATGGGCGAGCGTGGCGCAGTACGTATGACGGGTGGCGGCTTTGGTGGTGCTATTGTATGTTTGTGTCGCGATGCGGAAGTACCACTAATTAAAGCTGCGGTAGAAAAGCATTACTTTGAGCGTTTTAGCCTAAATGCTGATATTTACGTATGTTCAGCAGGTTCAGGATTACAAATTACGTCTTTTTAAATAAACTTAAGGAATAAGCATGGCAAAGGTTAATTGGGGAATTATTGGGTGTGGCAATATAGCTCACACCTTTGCTAAAAGCATTGCGCATTGTAGTGATGCACAGCTTATTGGCGCGGCTTCAACGAGTATGCAGCGCGCTAAAGAATTTGCCACACCGTACAATATTCAAGGCTACGAGAGCTATCAAGCACTTATTCAATGCCCAAACATTGACGCTATTTATATTGCCAATACGCACGATCAACACTTTAAAACAATAGCCCAATGCTTAACACACAATAAGCACGTGCTAAGCGAAAAACCAATTACCGTTAATGCTAAGCAATTGCAAAACCTCACTGAGCTTGCAAAACAACAAAACTGCTTTTTAATGGAAGGCGTTTGGATGCGGTTTTTACCAGCCATAGTAAAATTACAACAGCTCCTAAGTGAAGGTGTTATTGGTAATGTGCACAGTGTTAATGCCAACTTTAGTTTACCTGGCAGCTTTGCCGACACTCACCGATTAATGAACCCTGTAAAAGCCGGTGGCGCCCTGCTCGATTTAGGTATTTATCCTATTTCGATTGCTGATCTGGTATTTAATAAAGCCCCTGAACATATCAAATCCTTTGTACATAAAAGCACAACCGGCGTTGATGAGCGAAGCACTGCTATAGTTGATTACGGTAACGGGCAATTTGCATCTCTTGCTAGCGCACTGCAGCAAAATGGCCCAACAGAAGCATGTATTAATGGTGAGCTTGGCTATATTCGAATACCTCAGTTTGTAGGTGCAAAAACGCTAGAGCTACACATAAACGACCAAGACCCGCAATACTTTGAATACGACTTTAGCGACGATGAAAATTTTAAGTTTGAAATTGCACATGTCACGCAGTGTATATTACAAAAACAAACCCAAAGCAGCGTGTTGCCCCTCGGTACTAGCTTACGAGTTATGAACATAATGGATACCTTACGAGCACAATGGCAGTTGCAATATAGCAATGCCGTCGAGTCGGCTGAACTGACTAATTAAAAAATAAAAATACACAACAAGGACACACAATGACACACACACTCAAGGCGCTTTCAAAAGCTATATTACTCGCTACGTGCAGTTTATCTGCCAGTGTAGCTGTTGCTGAATCTAATAAACCAGAGCAGCTATACCCGCCAATCACTAGCGAAGTACTCCCAGAGCTTGCAGCTAAAGGTAGCTACAATGTAGGTGTGCAAACACTTGATTTAGTTAACCCTGCGCAATTTGACCCCGCTACACAAGGCCAAAAAGATCGTCCTTTAAAAGTAGAGGTGTGGTATCCGGCTGTAAACACAGCAAAAGCGCCACTTACCAGCTACACAGATGAAACTCGCTCAGGTAAAGAGTTTACTTTGCAAGCCGATGCAATGCGTGATGTCGCCATTAATAATAAAGAACACTACCCTGTGATAGTGCTTTCGCACGGTTATACCGGTTACCGTACAATTATGTACTACCTTGGCGAGCATTTAGCGTCGCACGGTTACATTGTGGTAGCTATTGATCATACTGACTCAACCAATGCCGATGTTGATTTTAAAAACGCGCCATTCTCTGGCTTTTTTAGCACGCTTATAAATCGCTCACGCGATCAGCAGTTTGTTATTAATTACTTTAACGAGCAAAAAAACTTTGCAAGCAAACAAGTAGATAACAAAAGCGCTGGCGTAATTGGTTACTCAATGGGTGGCTATGGCGCGGTAAATACTATTGGTGGTTGTTACGCTTTTAATGAGCAAACTACGGCTATGTTTACGGGTATGAAAGACCCAGCCCAAATTAAAAAAGTACAGCAATTACTAAACAGCTGCGCTGGTGGGCAATACCAAAACCCAAAAGTAGACCCGCGTATAAAAGCGATGGTGGCCTTTGCACCATGGGGCGGACAGCACGCTATATTTGATGCCAAAGCAATGGAAAATATTAAAGTACCTTCGCTTTATGTAGCCGGTAACTTAGATGACATTTCAGGCTACGAAGGCATTAAAAGTCTTTATGAACAAACAGGCAGCAAAGATAAGTACATGCTTACTTACAAAAATGCACGCCATAATATAGCACCACACCCAGCCCCTGCTATTGCACAAAGCAGCAGTGAGCTAGATATAGGTCATTACTACGAGCCTTCGTGGTCTATGCGCACACTAAACGAAATCAACAAACACTTTGTACTTGCCATGATGGATTGCCACGTAAAAGGCATAGCCAGCGAGTGTAAATACTTAGATTTACCACAAAACGGCGACCAAGCTGTTGTTGATGGTAAGCCGCTGCCACAGTGGCGCGGGTTTGATAATCGCTTTTCTACCGGTATGGATTGGCAACAAGCTAAACCTCACACCAAGAAATAATAAGCTTTAAGCGGCTGTTTTAATCAATAGCCGCGTACGCCCTTAAAATAATGCAAAAATAAAACGCCTTTTATATAAAAGAGTTACCAGAAAATATTAGCGTGTTTATTTTTTAATCTGCTATTTTAAGAAAAAACCATTGCCATTAACTTCGGTTAAAGGCAATCTAGTCATATATAAGATAAGATAAATAACACAAATATCATGTCCAAATACATACTCTCAATTGATCAAGGAACCACAAGCTCTCGGGCCATCTTGTTTACAAAAGATGCAGACGTTTTTGGTACAGCACAACAAGAATTTTCGCAGCATTTTCCACAAAATGGTTGGGTAGAACACGACCCTAACGATATTTGGCAAACAGTGCTTAGCACTAGTCGCGAAGTGTTAACTAAAAACGATGTAAAGCCTGAAGAAATTATTGCCATTGGTATCACCAACCAGCGCGAAACCACTTTAGTGTGGAACAAAAAAACAGGCAAAACAATTTATAACGCTATTGTATGGCAAGACCGCCGCACCAGTGATTATTGCGAAAGCCTAACAACTGATGAGCTTTGCCAAACGATAAGCGAAAAAACAGGCTTATTGCTCGACCCTTATTTTTCGGCCACTAAAATTCGTTGGATTTTAGATAACGTTGAAGGCGCACGCGAACAAGCCCTTGCAGGTGAGCTCGCCTTCGGTACGGTTGACACTTACCTACTTTGGCAGCTAACAGGCGGCAAAGAGCACCGCACCGATGCAACCAACGCGTCACGCACCATGTTATTTAATATTCACACCCAGCAGTGGGATCAAGAGCTTCTAGAGTTATTCGATATTCCAGAATCTATGCTGCCAGAAGTAATGGATTCAGCTGACGAGTTTGGTTCAACCAGTGCTGACATTTTTGGCGCGCCAATTCGTGTTTGTGGTATTGCAGGCGATCAGCAAGCTGCGCTTGTAGGACACGCATGTTTTGAACAAGGCATGGCTAAAAGTACTTACGGTACTGGCTGTTTTTTAATGCTTAACACTGGCGAAAAAGCACTGACCTCAGAAAACCGCTTATTGACCACTGTTGCTTATAGATTAAACGGCAAGCCAACTTACGCCATTGAAGGCAGTATATTTATGGCTGGCGCAACTATGCAGTGGATTGTTGAAGGCTTAAAACTACTTAGCCATGCTGGCGAAAGTGAATCGATGGTTAAAGATGTACCGCTCGATCATGGTGTATTTTTAGTGCCTTCGTTTACGGGTTTAGGTGCTCCTTATTGGGACCCTAATGCACGTGGCGCTATTTTAGGGCTAACACGCGACTCCGGTATTAGCACCATAGTTGCCGCAGCGCTGCAATCAGTTGGTTACCAGACCAAAGATTTACAAAAAGCGATGGAGCGTGATGGTCTTCGCCCAAGTGTGCTTCGTGTAGATGGCGGTATGGTAAAAAACAATTGGGTTATGACCTTTTTATCAAACATTTTAGGCGCAACAGTTGAGCGCCCAACTGTGACCGAAACCACTTCTTTAGGCGTAGCATATTTAGCTGGCTTACAAACAGGTGTGTACGAGTCGACTGAGCAGTTATCTAAAATGTGGACATGCGACCGTCGTTTTGAGCCAACCATGAGTGCCGACGAGCGTAACGATCTATACGCAAAATGGCAGCACTGCGTAGCTCAAGTATGCTTAACGAATAAAAACTGCCCATAGTAAATACTAAGTGGTTAAGGCTAATACTTTAACCACTTTGCTTTTTTAACTTAGCTAAATGCTAGATTTAAAAAGCATGCTTTACTGCTTTAAATTGAAAATGGATTGGCGTCAAAATTAACGAATAAAAATCTGGGTTTTCTATTGTCAAATGAAAACAGCAGCTTTATGATGCTTATGTCTTATTTATATTACAAATAAAAAGGTTAGCTCGGTGGAATTAGCAGATAACGAATATGACTTACTAGTCATCGGTGGCGGTGTAAACGGCACTGGAATAGCAGCTGATGCAGCAGGCAGAGGATTAAAAGTACTCTTGTGCGAACAATCAGACCTTGCCTGTGCAACATCTTCAAACAGTTCTAAGCTGATCCACGGTGGTCTGCGCTACCTTGAGCATTACGAATTTAGATTAGTAAAAGAAGCCCTAGCAGAGCGAGAAGTGCTACTTAAAAACGCACCTCATATTATGTGGCCGCTAACCTTTAGATTGCCGCATCAAAAGCATTTACGCCCTGCGTGGATGATTCGCATTGGTTTGTTTATGTATGACAACCTAGCGAAACGCGAAACACTAGCGGGTTCTCGAAGCATTAAATTTGGCGAAAATAGTGTTTTAGAACCCTCTATTACCAAAGGGTTTGAATACTCTGATGGCTGGGTTGATGATTCTCGCTTAGTCGTTTTAAACGCCCTTGCAGCGCAGGAAAAAGGCGCCGTTATTACCACACAAACTAAGTGTGTAAATGCTAAACGTGAGCAAGGTAAATGGCAGGTAACGCTTGAGCAGCAAAAGAGCAAAGCTAAATACACCATTTCTGCCAAAGGCATTGTTAATGCTGCGGGTCCTTGGGTAGCTAAATTATTTGATGAAGCCCTAACAGAAAAATCACCACAAAATATTCGCCTTGTAAAAGGTAGCCACATTGTAGTGCCTCGCATTCACGATGAGAAACAAGCTTATATTTTACAAAATAAAGATCAGCGTATTGTGTTTGTTATTCCGTTTGAAGATGACTTTTCGCTTATTGGCACAACCGATGTAGAACACAAAGGTGAAGCACAAGACGTTAAAATTAGTGATGAAGAAATTGATTACTTAATTGATATTACTAATACCTACTTTAAACAACCGATTAAACGCGAAGACATAGTACATACCTTTTCAGGCGTACGCCCATTACTTGATGACGAATCAGTTAATGCACAAGCCGTTACTCGCGATTATAAATTAGAGCTTTCGAGTGATGCTAAGCAAACACCTCTACTGAGTGTGTTTGGTGGAAAAATTACCACTTATCGTAAACTAGCTGAAGCCGCAGTTAATAAGCTTGAAGAATTTTATCCACAAATGAGCGAAGCATGGACTAAACATAGCTCACTTCCGGGTGGTGATTTTAGCTCGGTAGAAGCGCTTAAGTCAGAACTTAAAGCAAAATATAACTGGCTACCTGAAGCAACACTTAAACGCTTTGTACGTACTTATGGTACTCGTGCTAAAAACATACTCGGTAGCGCAACCGGCCTTAGTGATTTAGGTCAGGATTTTGGCCAAGGTTTATTTGCAGCAGAAGTTGATTACTTATTAAATGAAGAGTGGGCAGAAAACGCATACAATATTTTATGGCGTCGGAGTAAGTTAGGACTTCGCTTCAATGAAGCACAAGTTACTACACTTAATCACTACATTGATAACAAACAAGCAGCTAAAAGCGCTTAGCTAAATTATATAGCTGCTTTTAACTGCAGCTATAATGATTTCCCGTAACCCCTTTATAATTTAACCGTTATAGAGGGGTTTATTTTTTTGACTCTAAATTAAATAAGTAATTAAAGCCGCTTAGTGTGGCTGCTTTTATATCAAACTCAACACACTTAACACCAATTTGTTTAAGCGCTGTGGTAAAACACTTATTAAGCTGCTTTGTGCCAATCACCACAACTTGTGTATCACTTAATAATTGCCACTCGCTTGCATGGCGAGCTGCTCGTACATCACTGCCAATTAATACACCCGACAAATAGGCTTTAGCTTGTACTGGCGTTAACTCCTTTGAAAGCTGGCGTGTACGCACACTAAAAATACCATGTGCCAAGTTACCGCTATCACTACCTAAAGTTAGCTCACAGCCTTGCTCAAATGCTTTAAAGTCAAACTCACCTTCTGCACAGTCGTTAGGAATTAAAACACTTTGGTGACATAACAAATCATATAACTCGCCGGTCATGGCTGTTTTAAAGCAAATAATTTCGCCGTTGTTTATAAGTACCCATTTAGTATGTGTACCAGGCAAACATAATAATATTTTACCTTGTTGATACTGTGGATTTTGTTTTAAAAACCCTAAAATTTGCAGCTCTTCGCCGCGCATTACATCAAACAAGCCGTTTTGCAGCGTACACTTTGTGCCAGGTAACGCTTTAATAATATGTCCATCGCAATCAAAGCTAATAGCCGCATTAAGGAGCTCTTCGGGATTAATTGGGCATTCTAAATAAGGGGTTTTGTGCCAGCCGATGCTTGAGGTAATTTGCCCTGCAATATATATAGGTAAACTGCCATATTCTTGCTTCCACACTGCAATGGTGTCGATTAGGGTTTGCTCAAAATTTTGATTCGCCTTAACAACGCCAGGGCCATCACGTTGTGCTAATAATTTAAGTGTTGATTGCGCTTGTACTTCGCACAAATAAGCACGTAAATGGCTCGTGCCCCAGTCAACAGCAATAAAAAGAGATGAATTAGCCAAGCTTTAAAGCCTCCCACCGTCGATTTTAATACTCTGCCCGGTGATCATACTGCTTTCATCGGCGGCTAAAAAGAGTGCCAAATTAGCAACATCTTCAGGTGTTACTAATTTTTTAAGCGCCATGGCTTCCATCCACTTAACTTGCTCTTCTTCGGTAAACCAACTTGCTAGTTGACGGTCGGTGGCAACCCACCCTGGTAAAATAGCGTTAACGCGAATACCAAACTCTCCATAATCGCGAGCCAATGCCTTAGTCATACCAATCAACCCTGCTTTTGCTGTTACATAACCGGCCATTTGTGGCTGGCCCATAATCGCGTTAATAGAGCTAAAGTTAATGATACTGCCCGCCTTATCATCTTTCATAAAAGACATAGCAACTTGAGAAGCAAAAAAAGCAGGGTTTAAGTTTATTTGTAAGCACTGATCCCAGTCTTGCACTGTAACGTCTTCGCTTGCTTGCCGGCGGTCGTTCGCTACATTATTAATTAATATATTTATTGCACCAAAAGCGGCGCATGCATCTACAAGTGATTGCTGAAGTGCATGCGAGTCAGTAACATCCACTTGTCTGTACCATAATTTGGCATCGGGTAATTCGCTAATAAGCGACTGTGCAGCCTTATCATCAATATCAATAAACGCTACTTTTGCATTTTGGTTTACAAAGGATTTAACCATTGCTCTGCCAATGCCTGATGCACCACCGGTAATAAAAACAACTTTGCCAGAAATACTATGATATTGAGCTAGGGTGTCCAAATTAAACTCTCCAAACAACAACTTACAATAGTGTTTTGCTTATTAAAAACGCCAATAGACGTTATAAAGAACCAAAACGCTGTGCTAAAATAATTAGCCAATTAAAACTTTATATCATATCCTTAAGTACATTAATATGATATATGATATATAATAAAGCAATATATCAACTCGGAATCCTGCGCAATGAAAAGCCAACCTCGTCAAAATTTAACACAACAATTAACCCACGATTTGGGCTTTGCTATTGTGCGTGGTGTTTACCCTGTAAGCGAAGGCCTGCCTTCTGAAGCCGATTTATGTATAAAGTACGATGTGAGTCGCAGTGCTACTCGCGAAGCGGTAAAAATGCTCTCTGCTAAAGGACTTATTTCATCTCGTCCTAAGCAAGGTATTCGCGTACTACCAGAAAGTAGCTGGAATATGTTTGACACCGACGTACTGCGTTGGATTTTAAGCAGTAAGCCATCTTTATCATTATTAAAAGAGTTTACTCAAGTACGTGTCGCGCTTGAGCCACAAGCAGCCGCGCTTGCAGCAGTAAATGCCACTGCTGAACAGCTAGCTGAAATTGATAACGCCTTAGCTCGTATGGCTGAAGCTGACGAAGGCTTAGACGACCCACTAGAAGCTGACATTGCTTTTCATACCAGCATATTAGTGGCCAGTAATAATCGCTTTTTTGTACAGTTAACTGAGTTTATTAGTACTGCGCTTAGAGTAAGTATTCGCTACACAAACCACATTAAAGGTGTACCGGGCGCAGACGTGGCTAAACATGCTGATATTTTAGAAACCATAAAGTCACGCGACCCTGAACGCGCAAAAAAAGCAGTAGAAACAATTTTAGAAGAAGCACTACAGTTAATTGAATCTAAATTAGTTTAATGCAACTTTAGCTAAGCATATTTTATAAATATTAAGTCCATCAAGTTTACTCTTTGCAGTACATTCGATGGACTTTTTTATTACCTATAAGGCTTAAATTATACCAATTCGCTTAATTAAGTGATCTATTTTGAGGATGAAAAAACGTGTTGATAGCTAGGCAAAAAATTCGCTATTCAGTTGTTCTAAATGAGAATTTTTTAACGCAGGTAGCGACACGTTTAG
>NZ_WTKW01000080.1:0-14068 GCF_011378745.1 Pseudoalteromonas sp. Z1A6 | reverse complement strand
CTAAATAACTTTAGCGGGCTTTTTGTTGCGAAGGTTAAATCTTTAAAAAGTTTACAGCGCGTTAAATACGTCGTCAGTTTTAGCCGCGCAAATAAAATCGTTTTTGTGTAGGCCTTTGATTGAATGGCTCCACCATGTAACGGTTACTTTGCCCCACTCGGTTAATAAACCTGGGTGATGGCCTTCGTCTTCTGCCATGTCGCCTACTTTGTTAGTAAACGCGATAGCCTGTTTGAAGTTTTTAAATTTATAAACACGCTCAAGCTGCATAATGCCGTCGCGTACTTCTGGTACCCAGTCTGGGATTTTAGTAATTAATTGCGCTAACTCTTCGTCAGATACTTTTGGCGCATCTACATGACAGGCTTCGCATTTTTGTGCACTTAATGAAGACATTATAAATCCTTACTTTTAGCTTTTTTAGCATTAATGTTTAACTGGCTAATTTTTCTTTTGGTGGAAATTTTGGGTCGTGCAAGCCAAGCTCTTTAGCTCGCTCAACCAAAGTCATAATATCCATTTGCGATATATCAAACAGATCATGAATCGAATTTATGGTGTAGTACTGTGGTTGCATAATATCAATACGGTACGGCGTACGCAGTACATCAAGCACATTCATTGGACTGATTTCTGGCGTGTTTGAATATACGTACTGGGTTTCACCTGGGCTTGATAAAATACCGCCGCCGTAAATACGCAGGCCATCTTCGGTTTGCATTAAACCAAATTCAACCGTAAACCAGTATATACGCGCAAGGTATACACGGTCCTTTTTCTGCGCTGCGTAACCTAATTGCCCGTACTTATGCGTAAACTCGGCAAAGTCAGGATTAGTTAGCATGGCGCAATGGCCAAATATTTCATGAAAAATATCTGGCTCTTGTAGGTAGTCAAATTCTTCGCGGCTACGAATAAATGTAGCTACCGGAAACTGCTTGTTTGCCAGTAATCTAAAAAACTCATCAAAGTCGATAAGCGCAGGTACTGGCGTAACTTGCCACCCAGTAGTGGCTAGCAATACTTCGTTTAGTTCGCTTAACTGAGGAATACGATCGTGCGGCAGGTTAATCTTTTTTAACCCTTGCATGTACTCATTGCAGGCTTTGCCTTCTATGCACGCAAGTTGGCGTGCTACAAGCTCAGACCAAATTTTATTTTCTTCATCACTCCAATGTATAACACCATTTTCGTCTGGTGTTTTGGATGTGTATTTACTTGCTTTAGCCATAAGTACCTTCTTGGGTGTGAGCCCTAAATCGGTGTCAGTGTGATACTCAAACCTATTGAATATCGAATGACCCCATACTATGCAAAAGTGAAGAAAAGTTTAATAGATAGGCTAACATCAGTATTTGTCGCGATCACATAAATCGTAAATTTATAATTACACCCGTGGCACATTAAAAATACAGACCCTTAATTAAAGGCCTGCAGCTTGTTTTTGTGTGTACACAATTAAATACAACTAACCAATTTCAGTAAAAGCTTGGTTTAAATCACTAATAATGTCGTTAACATCTTCAAGCCCAACCGAGAGCCTGATCAGCCCATCACTTATTCCAGCGGCAGCTCGCTCCTCTGGCGTATAAGGCGAGTGAGTCATAGATGCAGGATGCTGAATCAGTGTTTCAGCGTCGCCGAGGCTTACTGCAAGTGTACAAAGTTTCATACTATCAATAAATTGTGCGCCACCTTGTAGCGTACCTTTTATTTCAAACGCAATAATACCACCAGCGGCTTTCATTTGGTTACCAATAAACTTATAACCTGGGTGCGATTTAAGCCCTGGGTAATATACGGTAGTTACTTGTGGGTGCGCTTCTAGATATTCGGCTACCGTTTGTGCGCTTTGACAATGGCGCTCTATTCTAATGGCGAGTGTTTTTAGGCCTCGATTAATTAGCCATGCGTCGTGCGGGCTTATGGTTGCACCAATATCTTTTAGTACGGTCATTTTAATGTGTGTTATGTGCTCAAGCGATCCACATACAATACCGGCTACTACGTCACCATGACCATTTAAGTACTTGGTCGCACTGTGCATTATAATGTCGATACCGTATTTTTTAGGTGATTGCAGTAGCGGCGTTAAAAAGGTGTTGTCGACTACGCTAATTAAATTGTGCTCTTTAGCAACTGCGCCAATGAGTGCCAAATCAATAACCGCCATAGTGGGGTTAATTGGCGTTTCTACAAAAATCATTTTTGAATTAGGTTTAATGGCAGCGCGTAGTTCGTCCTCGTTGGTCATATCAACAAACGTGACTTCGATTCCCCAGCGCGGCAACATATGCGAGAAAAACGCAAAGGTACAACCATACAAAGCACTTGAGGCAACAAGGTGATCCCCCTGCGATAAAAAGCTCAGTACTGAGGCAGATACTGCGCCCATACCTGTTGCAGTTGCAGCAGCTGCTTCACAGCTCTCTAGTTGGGCAACTTTTTGTTCAAGCTCTGTGGTTGTAGGATTTCCTAAACGCGTATAAATATAGCCAGGTTCGTCGCCTGCAAAACGCGCAGCACCTTGTGCGGCGTTTTCAAAATGAAAGGTAGAGGTTTGATACAAAGGAGAAGTGAGTGCGCCGTGCGGGTCGTTTGCTTTTTGTGGTCCGTGAATACACTGGGTGTTTATATGATGCTTGCTCATTGTAGGCTCATTTTTTGATTATTATGTTTTTGCGATTCAACAATCAAAACGTATGCGCTTACAAACAGCAAGCATGCCGGATGCTCAGATGGCTATTTGTGTAAAAACCGTGCAGCGCACGTTTGTACACAAATATTGCCACCAGGGCGTGTTGACCTTTGCGGATTGAAATTTGTTCAATCTAGGGGCGATTAAATCGCGGCGCGAGGTTTGTAACCTAGTGAGCTAAGTAAAAACCGAGCAAAGCTTCCGCGTCCTGCTCACGCCCCTTACCTACATCCATGTAGGCAACAAAGAGTTTATCGCCCCTAGAAAGAACCCAACAGGCAGCGCATGTTTGGCATTTATGCTGCGTTATCGCCTATTTATGGGGAATAACCACACTACATAGGCTCTGCCTTGCCTAAATACCAAACACACTGCTGCAAATTCAACCATCAAAGATCAACACGCCCTCGTATTTTACTGCGTTGGTTCCGCCTTTTTACGGCTCATAATTTTACCTGCGATGCTTTGCACAGTGCCTTTTAGTAAGCTGCGTTTGTTTTCAAGCCGTGGTAATGGGCGACTAAGCTCCATTGCTTTGTAACCAATACGCGCTGTGAAAATACCGGCACTGACCCCTTGTGCTGCCCGCCCCGAAAGCTTACCTAAAAGCTCAGCACTTAGTGCAGTTGCAGCAAGGTCAGATACAAGCTCTGCACTGCCTACAAACATTACTTGTTTTATTAGCATGCGGTATAGCTTTATACGGCTTGCGTAGCCAAAACCAATGCCGTAAATTTTACCAATTTGTTCAATTAACTTAGTACCGCGCCAAAGCACAGCCATCATATCCACCAGCGCCAGTGGACTTAGGGCAACTAGCAGTGCGGATTCGGTCGCAAACCGATTTATAAGCTTTTTAGCTTTGGTGTCTTGAGTTATTAATAAACTATTGGCGTACAGCGTCATTATTTCTTTGTCGCTGTGATGCATCGCTACTTGGTTTTTAAAGGTTTCAAAGTTATCAAGCTCCTGGTGTTTATTAAGCTTTTCAAGCCAAGGTAATGCACCGCCTACTTGCTCGCTGTTTAAAAGCCTGTCGGCTTCAACTCGGTGCAATTGGTTACGCTTTAAACTGCGCAGCATTCGGTACTCTCGCCACAATAAGCGCCCTATTAGCAGCACGCCACTTACAACTGCTGTTAAATAAACACTGCCTAAAATAATTGACTGCTCGAAAGCAAATAATAACGAGTATGCAAACTCTAAAAGCACCAGCACTATAAAACTAATAGCAAAAACACCTTTGAGCGTTTGCCACTTTGACTTTTTGTACACAGGTTCCAGATCAATTTCTGGCTCTAGTGCTTCATCTTCAAGTTCTTCGTAATCACTTTGTCCGTGCTGAATAATTTTTGCAGGTGCTAAAACGGGTTCGTTTTGCTCAATGCTTTGCGTATCTATACGACGCCCTGCTTGAAATGATTGGTTTGACTCACTCATGTTAATTTGTCTCCTAGCAGGTACTGCATGACATGATCTAATCGAATGTGTTTTAGTTGTTTATCAGGGCTCGGCATTGGAGAAAACGATAAAAACTCAAATCCCTGTGCTGGCCACTCACTTTTATTTAGCATCCGCGTGGGAGGCTGCGGCGGTAAATACGTAAGCCAATCAGGCTCGTTTAATGGTTTACCGTAAATGCAATCAAGCATTTGGCCTTTGTCGGTAATTTGGCGCGGCTGCGTGGCTGTAATTGACGACATAGCCATGGTTTCTATTTGCACACCATCAAACTTTAAATGATTACTTTGCTCATGCACGAGCGAATCAAGTAGTAGTGCTAAATCTTTATGGTGTTTTGCACTTATGTGGTCTGACTTATTAGCTGCAAATAATATTTTGTCTATGTTGGGCTTAAATAAACGTTTAAAAAAGCCTGACTCACCATAATTAAAGTGCGCGAGTAATTGGTTTATTACACTGCTTTGCTCTTGTAAGGTTTCATGCCCTTCGTTTAATGCACTCAGTACATCGACAAGTACAATTTGGCGATCAAAGTGCCTAAAATGCTCATTATAAAATGGTTTTACAACTTCTTTTATATAGGCGTTAAAACGCTTAATTAAATGCGCTAAATTAGAGCCCGCAACGACATCGTCACTGTTTATTTCACCCGATACCGGAAAAAACAATAACAATGGCGCGCCTTGTAAGTCGCCAGGCATAAGCATGCGCCCGGGTTGTAACATGGCAAGTTTTGTATCTTTTTTAAGCCCTACTAACATGCTTTGATAAAGCTGAGCAATATGAGCAAGTGCGTTTTCATCTACAGGTGCATTTAAATCAAGTTGCTCAACGGCATCTAGAAAATCACTTGATGTATTTACACGCGAAGGCTGAGTTAGTAACGGATATTGCTGCTCGCACCATTGAGAATAGCTTTGCTCAAGCATAGGTAAATCAAGAAGCCATTCACCCGGGTAGTCAATAATATCTAAATAAAGCGTTGATTGCGGCGAAAAGTGCCCACGCAGCCCTGCATTACTTTGATACTTTATTGCTAAGCGTAGTGTATTAATACGCTCGGTTGATGCAGGCCACGTAGGCTTCCCATCGCTTGGTAATAATGAATTTAGCGCGCGCGTATAATTAAATGTAGGGACTTTTAACGCCTCTTGCGGCACAACTTTAGTGGCAACATGGCGGTGCTCGCGCATTACATCAAAAAAAGGTAAGTTTTTATCGTCCGCTTGGGTTGTTAAGTGTTTAACAAGCGCGGTAATAAAGGCTGTTTTACCACTACCACTTAGGCCTGTTACGGCAAGTTTTACGTGTTGGTCTAAACTGCGATGAAGGGCTTTTTGTGCTTTGCCTTTAATACTTTTAAAGGTCTTTTTTGCAAATGATTGGCTCATAAAGTGTCTTGCACCTAATTTGCCGTAATTTATCACGCTGCAAATAAGGTGCTATTAAATCCTTTAAAGTTTGTTAATTTCACGGCTCACCGTAAACTCACTTGAAGTAACATGGCGCTCCATATCTTGAAGGCGAGTATCTACACGCGTTAAACGCTCTTTTAAATCTTGCAATGCGCGGCGCGGTGGCTCGCCCTTTTGCCATACTTTAAATTTTACTTCTAGCGGATCGTCAGTTTTAGTTGAGCTGTTAGTTTGCGCTGTTGCGGGCTCTTTTTTATCTAAAATAAACCAGGCTGCAATATACGCTACCACAAATAATGGGCCACCCGTTAGCAGTACCGCACTAACAAATATAATGCGAACTAACCATAACTCCATATTAAAGTAGTCACTTAATCCCGCACATACGCCGGCTATTTTACCGCGTTGTGGGTCTCTTAATAATTCGCGTTTGGCACTCATACTTTGCGTCTCCATTGTGGTGACTCTTGATCAAGCAATGCTTCTAGTGTTTCGACTCTGTCGGCCATTTTTTCGGCTTTATGTGCAAGCTCAAGTAACTGGCGATGTTCGTGTTCACTTAAACCTTGGCTTACTTGTTTTTTGCTACGGTAATGTAAAATTAACCACAGCGGTGCAACAAAAATCATAAACAAGATAAATGGTGCAACTAGTATCTCTGGATCAAACATAATCCTCTCCTGACAATCCGTTTTGATGTTTTTAAGCAGTGGGGTACTTTAAGTACCCCTTTATAAGTTATTTATCAGCTAGCTTCTTTTTAAGTTCGGCTAGCTCATCATCTATCTTTTCATTTTTTTGTAGATTAGCAATTTCGTCCGCTAACGTCTTTTTACCTAAATCGTAAGACTCAATTTGAGATTCTAGTCCATCAATTTTAGTTTCGTAACGTTCAAAGCGATTAAGTGCGTCTTCTACTTTTGAGCTATCAAGTGTCTTTTTCACTTCAAGGCGCGACTCAGCCGAACGTTGGCGAAGTATAATTGCCTTTTGACGTGATTTCGCATCTGCTAGCTTTTCTTGTAGTGTCGTTACTTCTTGCTGTAATTTCTCAATATGAGACTCTACATGTTCAAGTTCACTAGCGACTGAAGCAACGGCATCTGCCGACTTTTGCTTTTCAAGTAGGGCTGAACGCGCTAAATCGTCGCGGTCTTTACTTAAAGCCAGTTCGGCTTTATCTTGCCAATCGCTTACCTGTGCTTTAAGCGTATCTAAGCGGCGTACAATTTCTTTTTTCTCAGCCAATGTTTTAGCTGATGTAGAACGTACTTCAACAAGCGTATCTTCCATTTCTTGAATAATCAGACGAACCATTTTTTCTGGGTCTTCTGCTTTATCTAAAATGGCGTTGATATTAGAATTAACAATATCTGCAAAACGTGAAAAAATTCCCATAACATTTACCTCTGTAATTAAAACTTAGTTAGTCTGCTATAACTAGTATCAATATGCTTGCCAACTTTTTAAAAGTTAAAATACACTTTATTTTCATTACGTTAAACTAAATATACAAATTTCTTTAGTTATCCCTACTTATGAAATACACTAACTGTTAGTAAAAATGACCAAGAGTTAGGAAATATGAGCCAATATCGCCAACAGGATAATTTACTCGGCCAATCAGATAGCTTTCTGTCTGTATTAGATCAGGTATCGCAACTGGCTAATTTAGATAAACCGGTACTTATTATTGGTGAACGCGGCACAGGTAAAGAGCTAATAGCAGCGCGCTTACACTTTTTATCAAAACGTTGGGATCAAAACTACGTAAAGCTTAACTGTGCAGCGCTTAACGAAAACCTTCTCGAAAGTGAATTGTTTGGCCACGAAAGCGGTGCCTTTACGGGGGCAAGTAAACGCCACGAAGGTCGTTTTGAACGCGCTAACAGCGGCACACTGTTTTTAGATGAATTAGCAAACACCTCAGCTATGGTACAAGAAAAACTACTGCGCGTTATAGAATACGGTGAGTTTGAGCGTGTTGGCGGCAAACAAACTGTAAAAGTAGATACACGCTTAGTGTGTGCTACAAACGAAGACCTCCCTTATTTGGCTGAGCAAGGTGAATTTAGAAGTGACTTACTCGATCGCCTTGCCTTTGACGTAATTACCCTGCCGCCACTGCGCGAACGCCAAGACGATATTATGTTGCTTGCTGAGCAGTTTGCGATGAATATGGCGCGCGATTTAGAGTGGGAACTCTTTAGCGGTTTTACCCGAAGCGCAACAGAAACACTGCTTAGTTATGATTGGCCTGGTAATATTCGCGAACTTAAAAATGTGGTTGAACGAAGCTTATATCGCCACGGTAGTGAACATATCCCCGTTCACCAGATTATTTTAGACCCATTCGACAGCCCATTTAGACCAAAAGCGCGCATTAAAGCACCTGTAGCGACTCAAACTGTTAATGTCGAGCCTATTGTAGTTGCACAGCCGATTGCTCAAGCAAGCGCAGATATAACCCTTGATATTCAATTTCCGTGTAGCTTAAAAGAACGTTCAAACGACTTTGAAATAAACATGATTAATAAAGCGCTCGAACATAGCCAATTTAATCAAAAGAAAACTGCAGAAGTACTTGGTTTAACGTATCATCAATTACGTGGTTATCTTAAAAAATACAACTTGTTGGATCAACAATAGTCAGAGGTTATGCGGGTGCATAAATTATTACTTGTTTTGCTTGCCACCACTTTGGTTGGTTGCCTTGATAGCAAAGAAGAAATCATAGAAGAAAAAAACCAAGGCTTAGTTTACTGCGCTGAAGCCAACCCTGTGTCGTTTAATCCGCAAGTCACGACCACCGGTTCAACTATTGATATAATTGCTAACCAATTATACGACCGTTTAATTAGTATTGACCCTGTTACGGCAGAGTTTCAAAGTGAGCTGGCGACCGATTGGAAAATTAGTAAAGATGGTAAATCGGTTACCTTTACCTTGCGTAAAGATGTAAAGTTTCATACAACTTCTTATTTTACCCCCTCGCGGGATTTTAACGCCGACGACGTTATATTTACCTTTAGCCGATTATTCGATGTCTATAATCCATATCACTTTGTGGGCGATGCCAATTACCCGTATTTTCAAAGTGTGGGGATTGATCAACTTATTCGTAAAATTGTGCGCGTGTCTGACTATCAAGTGCGTTTTGAATTGTTTAATCCTGAAAGTAGCTTTTTAGCCAATATGGCTACCGACTTTGCCGTGGTGCTTTCAGAAGAATACGCCATGAAACTTAAGAAAAACAATCAAGAAAACTTATTTGATCAGTACCCAATTGGTACCGGTCCGTATATTTATAAAGAATATCGTCGAGATCACCTTGTACGCTTTTATCGTAATCCACTTTATTGGAAGCATGACGTTGCTCTTGAACAATTGGTTTACGACATAACGCCTAATGGCACTGCGCGCATAGCCAAAATGCTGACTAAAGAGTGCGATGTAACGGCTCACCCAAGTAGTGCGCAATTAAGTATTTTAGCGCAACGCGATGATATAAATATCGAAAAAGAAACAAACTTAAACATAGGTTATTGGGCGTTTAATACAGAACGTGCCCCGTTTGACGATTTACGCGTACGCCAAGCACTCGCGCATGCAATAGATGTAGATAAAATAATGCAGGCGGTTTATTACGGTAACGGTACTCGCGCACAATCTATTTTGCCGCCAACCTCTTGGGCGTTTGAGCCACAAGAAGATATTCCTACGTTTGATCCAGAACTTGCTAAAAAGTTACTTATTGAAGCAGGCTTACCTGATGGCTTTGATATGACAATATGGGCTATGCCTGTGAGTCGTATTTATAACCCTAACGCACGTAAAATGGCTGAGCTTATGCAAAGCGATTTGCGCAAAGTAGGCGTTAATGTAAGTATTGTAGAATATGAGTGGAACACGTTTATTCAGCGTATTGGCGAGCACAGGCACGACAGCGTGTTACTTGGTTGGGCGGCAGATACACCCGATCCTGATAACTTTTTTAGCCCACTGCTCAGTTGTACCGCTACTTTTAGTGGCAAAAACCCAGCAAACTGGTGTAATCCCCAATTTGATTTATTGCTTACTCAAGCACTCGACACCACTGATTTAAACAAACGTAAAAAATACTACGACGATGCACAAAGTTTGATTATTAAAGAGCTGCCGTTATTGCCTATTGCTCATGGCCTGCGCTTTCAAGCGAGTAGCGCCGATGTGGAAGGCATAACACTTGGCCCGTTTGGCGCTATTTCACTTGCCAATGCGAGGAAAAAATAATGATCTTAGATTATATTTTACGCCGCCTTGGTTTATTCCTTTTTATGATACTAATGCTTAGTGTATTTACGTTTTCGCTGGCGTATTTATTTCCCGGTGATCCACTCAGTAATTTAAGTGGCATACCGAGCAGTAACTTTGCACAGCATAGTGAGCTTGAAGACAAATATTTATACAACAGCAATTACTTTATGCAATACATTGCCTTTTTAGGGCGAATATTTCAGGGTGATTGGGGGCTTTCGTTTGCCTCAGGTAACAGTGTCTTTAGCCATATTGTTGATTTGCTACCGGCCACTTTAGAGCTAAGCGTATACGCATTAATTGTATCGGTTGTTATTGGTGTACCGACTGGCATTTTAGGCTCTGGCTATCATAAACGTTGGCCCGACAAGCTTATAAACTCGACCACTATGTTGGGTTATTCAATGCCTGTATTTTGGCTCGCATTGTTATTAATAATGGTTTTTTCATTAAAGCTTGGCTGGTTTCCTATGTCGGGGAGAATGGGGCTCCTTTACGAAATACCCGCAAATACTGGGTTTATTTTAATTGATATTGCACTTGCTGGCTTTCCGTATAAAGGCATGGCTTTTGTTGATGCGCTGCGCCATTTAACGCTCCCTACAATTGTACTTGCTATGTATCCTACAACCGTATTAATTCGCTTTACTCGCGAGTCGATGCTTAAGGTAATGGATCAAAACTTTATTAAAACAGCTAGGGCAAAAGGCCTTAACCGCCGTCAACTTATCATGCACCATGCACTGCGTAATGCATTACTGCCGGTAATTAAGCAAATTGGTTTGCAATTTAGTACGCTAATAACGCTTGCGATGATTACCGAAGTTATTTTTTCGTGGCCGGGTATTGGCCGATGGTTAATCGATAGTATTTATCAGCGTGACTTTCCTGCAATTCAAGGCGGATTAATGGCGGTATCTTTATTTGTTATTTTAGCTTCTATTACAGCTGAACTTACTTACACTTTATTCGATCCACTCTCGCGGAATCAGGCTCATGGCAAAGTTTAATTTATTTTCTGAAGAGTCGAATAAATCGCCACTCGCGCGACTTTGGCGAAAGTTTAAAAATAACCACCCTGCTTTGGTTGGTTTATGGATATTTATAGCGTTTGCACTATTAGCCGCCACCGCTCCTTTTTTAGCCCCGTATGGTGTAAACCAACAACACAGTGATGCACTACTTATTCCACCATCGTGGCGAGAAATGGGCGATGTACGCTTTCTTTTAGGTACCGATGATTTAGGCCGTGATGTACTCTCGCGCTTAATGAATGGTGCTACATATACGTTTGGCCTTTCTGTTGTAGCCGCCCTAATCACCACTATTTTTGGTGTATTAGTGGGTACTTTTGCAGGGATTAGTAAAGGACTGCGTTCAAGCTTTTTAAATCACTTACTTGATATAACGCTTTCTATTCCTTCTTTGTTATTGGCAATAATAATAATCGCTATACTCGGCCCGGGTTTAATGAATACCGTATGGGCCATTATTTTAGCGCTACTGCCGCAGTTTATTCACTCGGTGCGCAACTTGATTGTTGATGAATTAAGTAAAGACTACATTACTGCGTTTAGACTCGATGGTGCGTCTAACTGGCATATTATATCGCGCGGTATTTTCCCTAATATTTATGAGCACATTGTGGTTATATTCACGATGGCGCTTTCTACCGCTATATTAGATATTTCAGCACTGGGATTTTTAAAATTAGGGGCTCAGCCACCGACGACCGAATGGGGCGCAATATTAGCCGAAAACTTAGGCCTTATTTATTTAGCGCCGTGGACTGTAGCGCTACCTGGTGTGCTGTTATTTTTAGCCGTGTTATCTACTAATTTAGTAGGCGATGGCCTGCGACAAGTGCTTAAAGCACGTAAGGCTGATTAAATGCAATTACTCGATGTTCGTAACTTAACAATTGAACTACGTACCTCTGAAACAGTAATTAGAGCCGTAGACAGAGTGAGTTTTAGCTTAAAAGAAGGCGAAGTACATGCGCTTGTAGGCGAGTCTGGCTCTGGTAAAAGCCTAATAGCAAAAGCGATTATTGGTGTATTGAACGAACGCTGGGATATTACTGCCGACCGTATTCATTGGCGCGGCGTAGACTTAATGCGTTTAAGCCCAGAGAAACGCCGTAAAATAGTAAGCCAAGATATAGCGATGATCTATCAAGATCCAAGTCGCTGCCTTGACCCAACCGCTAAAATATTTGACCAAATTGCCGAAACACTCCCAGAGATCGCAACTAAAGGTTTCTTTTTAAAGCGCAACCGCGAGAGAAAAGACAGAGTAAAAGCGCTTATTCATAAGGTGGGCATTAAAAACCACGAAGCGGTATTAAGTAGTTACCCACATGAGCTCTCAGAGGGCGTATGTCAAAAAGTAATGATTGCGATGGCCATTGCTCGCACGCCTAAGTTATTAATCGCTGATGAGCCAACTACAGCGCTTGAGAGCACAACTCGCGCACAAGTATTTAGACTACTAAAAAGCTTAAACCAACTTAAAAACATGTCTATTTTGATGATCTCTCATGAACTTGAAGAGATTGCACATTGGTCGCATGGCATTCATGTTTTATATTGCGGGCAAATGGTTGAAGCAGGCCCAACCCATGAAATATTTAAACAGCCTCGCCATCCATACACGCAAGCATTACTAAAAAGCTTGCCTGACTACGAACAAGGTTTAGCGCATAAAGAACCTTTTTATGCACTTAAAGGGACTATCCCTACTCTGCAACATTTGCCTATTGGCTGCCGCCTAGGGCCACGCTGCCCGCAAGCACAAAAAGCCTGCGTAGTAACTCCCACCCTTACTAAGCATCATGGTCATAGTTATGCGTGCCATTTTCCGTTAATTAAGGACATGAAATAATGCAGCCACTGTTAAAAGTACAAGCGCTTTCAAAAACATTCAATGTGCGAGCAGGGCTTTTTTCACGTAAAAAGTTTGAAGTACTTAAAAATATTTCGTTTTGTGTCGGTAAAGGCGAAAGTATGGCCATAATTGGTGAAACAGGTGCAGGTAAAAGTACATTAGCAAAACTACTTTCAGGAGCTGATACTGCTGATAGCGGGCAAATTTTGCTCGAGAATAATATTATCGAAGATAATGGCGTACGCGATAATCAATGCCGGGATATTCGTATGATTTTTCAAGATTCAGCTGCATCGCTCAACCCGGGGTTAACCATTGGCGAAATGCTTGATGATTGCCTGCAATATAATACTGAACTTGATGCTAGTGAACGCACTGAAAAGATTGATGCAACGCTTTCAAAGGTGGGTTTGTTAATCGATCATAAACACTACTACCCGCATATGTTTAGTGTGGGGCAACTACAGCGTGTTGCGTTTGCTCGTGCATTAATTTTAGATCCTAAGGTGATTGTGCTTGATGAAGCCGTTTCGTCTTTAGACCCTTCTATACGCGCGCAAATAGTGAATTTATTACTTAAGCTGCAGCGCGACACAGGCCTTACATATGTGATGATCACCCATCATTTAAGTCTAGTGCGCCACATCAGTGATTATGTGGTTGTACTCGATAAAGGCGAAGTAGTTGAATACGGCCCTACTGAAGATGTTTTTCAAAATCCCCAATCAAAAGTAACGCAGCGATTACTTAGCTGCTAAACGCAGCCTAGCGTGTAATGTAATCTCCTTTATGAAGGTCTTTGTTAAATGCGCAATTTAACAACTAAAACCATAAAGAGGATCTATGCTAAAAAAAACATTACTCACAGGCATTTCATCATTAGCGTTACTACTGCTATCAACAACCTCAATAGCTGACGAAAACTCTACCTCTAAAAGTTGGGTTGGTGGCGTTGATCATTTAGGTTTAACCGTATCAAACTTAAATGCATCCAAAGCATTTTTTACTGATGTACTTGGTTTTAAAACGCTAGGAAGTGATCCAACCTACCCCGCTTATTTTTTATCAAACAATAAAATAACCATTACATTATGGCGCGTAAAAAATGATGAAAAACGTGTGGAGTTTAATCGGGCAGAAAATGTGGGCTTACACCATTTAGCACTCAGTGTAGAAAGTATCAAAAAGTTAAGCGAGCTACATACACACTTAGAAATGCAAAATAATATTACTATAGAGTTTGCACCAGAAAACTTAGGTAAAGGTCCAACCCAACATATGATGATAAGAGAGCCTAGCGGCAATCGGA